>CANGYC010000075.1 GCA_947457975.1 Comamonadaceae bacterium
CAGGTCCAGGCTGTCGATGCCCAGTTCCTCGCCGAGCAGGATGCTGCCGGCCCCGATGGTCCCGGCGGGCAGGCCTTTGGCCTCCTGCAGGGCATGCAGCTCGGTCACCACCAGATTAAAGGTTGACATGGTCGATTGGGCGAGTGCCGTGTTCACAGGCCGACCAGCGCAGCCAGGTCGTCCAGGGTGCGGGCCTGCTTGAGCTTCTCGGGGTTGACCGATTGATTGAGGTCGGCGTCCACCATGGCCACGAAGGAGATGATGCTCAGGCTGTCCCAGTTGCCGATGTCTTCCAGCACCTCGGGGCCTTGAAGGCCCTGGGGCGAGATTTCAAGGATGTCGGCAACCGCGGCGATGAATTCGGTCTTGTTCATGTTGGCGTCTCTCTAATAGGTTGAGGGTATTCAGGAGGGCCTGGGGCTGTCCGAATTTCGACAGTCCGGGCTGAGCTGTCTTCAGGTCAGCATTTTGCATGCCATGTCCCCCGGCTTCGTGGCTCTAGGTGAGCGAGGGTCGTCGCGGGCCAGGGCTTTCTCTGTCTACTAATTAGCAAGTGCAGGTGAACCTAGGGCCAGCGGCATGGGGCAACCCAAGGCCTGGCGGCAGGCACGGTCAATGCAAGGGGGGTGGGGCGGCCGTGGATTTTTTGACATTCAAGCGGCTGGCACGGAGGTTGCTGATGTCGGACATCCGTAACCCGGCGGCAATGATTTGCCAGCCACTTGACCGAACCATTTGAGGAGTATGTCGATGTCACAAGCCACGCCAACCATGGCTTCCGCCAGCCCGTACGAACAGGTGTGTTCGGCCGAGCAGGCTTCTGCCTACAGCGCCGCCCAGATCCGCGAAGCCATTGCCTATTGGGTGGGCCGCGACCGGCTGGATATTGCCGATGCCCTGGTGGCTGCTGGTATGGGCTTGTACCCCGAAAGCGAGGACATCTTGGCCATTGGTGCTCTGCTGGCTGAGATCAACCAGGACTGGGCCCAGGCTCAGGATTGCCTGGAGCGTTTGATGGCGGTGCAGGGTCAAGCGGCCTCTGCGGAAAGCTTCTTCCACCTCGTGCGCGTCATGCGCTGCCGCAGCTCTCTTTTCAGCGCGTACCGGACTGCCCAGCGCGGCCTGGAAAAACACCCTCAGCACGCCGGTCTGAATCAGGAACTGACTGAGTTGACTGAGTTGCTGGAAGTGGCCCCCGTTTCAACCCAGGTCGAGGCGCACGCTGCCTGACGACCATTGCCGGCGGCAACGCTTTGCCGCGCCTACCTGATCTGGAGAAATCATGACAGTTATCAATACCAACCTGAACTCGCTGGTTGCCCAAAGCGCGCTGACCCGAAATAACCGGGCCATGACGCAGACCATGGAGCAGCTGTCGACTGGTCGGCGCATCAACTCCGCAAAGGACGATGCTGCAGGTCTAGCGATTACTAGCCGCCAGACCGCGCAGATCCGTGGCCTTGACCAGGCGGTGCGCAACGCCAATGACGCGATCTCCATGATCCAGACCGCAGAAGGCGCGACCAATGAGGTCACCAACATGCTGCAGCGCATGCGCGAGCTCGCTGTGCAGGCTGCCAATGCAACCTACGTCAGCACAGACAAGACGGCCCTTCAGCTGGAGTTCAAGGAACTGCAGTCCGAGGTGGTCCGCATCACTGAAATGACTGAATGGAACGCCACCAAGATCCTTAATGGCGATACCTCCGCGGCGGTCTACCAGGTTGGCGCCAATGCCAGCCAGACCATCACAGTCACCTTCTCCAACCTGGCGTCGGCCGCTGGTGTGGCTACGGCGGTGGGCTCGGCCTTGACTGTGACGGCGTCGGGGGCGATCAACGCCATTGATGAAGCGCTAACTACGATTGACACCTTCCGCAGCGGCCTGGGCGCCAAGATCAACCGCCTGACCTACGCCGCGGACAACCTGAACAACATTTCCGTCAACACCTCGGCCTCCCGCAGTCGCATCTTGGATGTGGACTACGCGAAAGCCTCGAGCGAGCTGGCCCGCACGCAGATCATTCAGCAGGCGGCCACGGCCATCTTGGCCCAGGCCAACACCTCGCAGCAGACGGTGATGAAGCTGCTGCAGTGATGCTGGCAGCGTCTTCTCCAGCCTGATCGGCTCTCATTTCTCGCCTGGCCCTGGCTGCCATGCCTGATTCGGCTCCCGCTCGCGTGGCCGGGCCCAACTGCTTCCAGTGCCGGCACCTGGCCGTGAGCTGGGATCCGCAGCTGCCTTACGCCTGCCGCTTCATGGGCTTTAAGTCCAGGAACCTGCCTGCCATCGAGGTGCTGCGCGCCGATGGCCTGTTTTGCGCGGGTTTTTCTGCCAAAGACAGCGCTCCCGCGGCCCCTTCTCGTTTGGCCGTGCAAGCTCATGCTGTGCCCTCGTCCCCGTCGGACGCTTTCATTCCCCACCCTGGCCGCCAGTCGCCCGAGCTTGAAGAGCCGGTGCTTGAACGCGCGGACCTGCGTCGCCTGTCGACTTTTCGTCGACCTGGATGAAAAGCCTCTTAAAACACGCCATTTCGGGTGTTTTAACTACTGAAAATAGCACTTTGAAGGTATTTTTGCTCATGGCATGAGCTTTGCATTCCTTGGTCGAACTGTCGACTTTAAGGCCCATGCCATGAACAACCCCGCCACCACGCTGCAGCTTCTCTGGCTGGATCCCTTCCGTGCGTTGAACGACGCGGAGCGGGCCCAGCTCGCCGCAGCCGGCTTGGCGGTTCATCCAGTGGCCACGCTGGAGGAACTGCAAGCGCGCCTGCCGCAGGCCGACCTGCTCGCCTTGCGCCTGGAAGGCAGCCCCCAACTCTTGAGCGACGTGCTGGCCTTGCAGGAGGGCCCGTCGCGCCCCATTCTTTGCCGGGTGGAACGCCGCGAGCTTGAACTGGCCGTGGCGGCCATGCGACTGGGTGCCCAGCATGTGCTGGCCGCCGACGATTTTTCTGCCCAGGCCTGGCAGGCCGCCAGCCAGCGCCCGGCCCCGGCCGCACCTGCCCCGGTGAGCGCACCGCGCGCGCCGCGCACCGTGGTGTACGTCGACCCGGCCAGCCGCCACCTGCTGGCCCTGGCCCAGCGCGTGGCCCGTGCGCCCGTGAGTGTGCTCATTGAAGGCCCCACCGGCGCCGGCAAGGAAGTGCTGGCCCGTGTGCTGCATGAATCTTCTGCGCGTGCCCAGGGGCCCTTTGTGGCCCTGAACTGCGCGGCCCTGCCAGACCACCTCATTGAAGACATGCTCTTTGGCCACGAGAAGGGCGCCTTCACGGGTGCCATCAAGGAGCACCGCGGCATGTTTGAGCAGGCCCAGGGCGGCACGCTCTTCCTGGACGAGATTGCCGAGATGCCCCTGCACCTGCAGGCCAAGCTGCTGCGCGTGCTGCAGGAGCGCCAGCTCATGCGCCTGGGCGGCGAGCGGCCCCTCGAGCTGGACGTGCGCGTGGTCGCCGCCACCAACCGCGACCTGCGCGCCAGCACCCAGCGCCGTGAATTCCGTGAAGACCTGTATTTCCGCCTGTCTACCTTCAAGATGCGGGTGCCGCCACTGCGCGAGCGCCCGGGCGACATCCTGCCCCTGGTGCTGCGCTTGCTCATGCGCCATGCTGTTGGCGGCCAGGTGCTGTCCGTCAGTGCCGAGGCGCAGGCCCGCCTGAAGAGCCATGCCTGGCCGGGCAATGTGCGCGAGCTGGAGAACGTCGTGATGCGCGCCCTGGTGCTCTGTTCGGGTGATGTGATCACGCCCGAGCACCTGATGTTCGATGAGCCCCTGCCTGGCCTGGCCACAGAGGCTTCAGCCTCGCCGGAACAGGCCCAGCCCATGCTGGCTGAGCCTGTTGCACCGAACCAGCCTTATCAGCCCAGCCAGCCCGCCCAGGCTCAATGGGCCGAGGCCGCCGTACCAGCTGCCGCACCACACGCCATCGAGGAGCCAGCGAGCTTGCAGCTGGCTGTGCAGATGAGCGAGCAGCAGCTGATCATGGCCGCCATCCAGAGCACCTACAGCCGCATGGATGCGGCCCGCAAGTTGGGTATCAGCCCACGCACCCTGCGCTACAAGCTCGCCAAACTCAAGGGCGGCGGCGTCGCCGTGGGCGCTTGACCTTTGCTGACGCACCGAGAACCTGACCATGATCGACAAAGTCACCTCCAACACCAACATCCAGTCCATGCTGGCCACGCTGCGCGCCCACCAGACGCAAGCCGCCGGCGGCGCGTCTGCCCTGGAGAGCCAGGGCGTGGACAAGCCAGGCTTTGGCGAGGCCGTGAAGTCCTTGCTGAAGCAGGTCAATGACACGCAGATGAACTCGCGCAAGATGGTCGAGGCCTACGAGCGCGGTGAGGACGTGCCCCTCACCGACGTGGTGCTGGCCACGCAAAAGTCGTCCCTGAGCTTTGAAGCCACCTTGCAGGTGCGCAACAAGGTGCTCAAGGCCTATGAAGACATTCTCAACATGCCGGTGTGAGCGCCGCTGAGCCCTGAAAGCGACTGACCAACATGGCCACCACTGCTACCGCCCCCCTGCCGGGCATGACCGCCTCCGCTGCCGCCACCGGCGGCCCCCTGGCCACCACGGGCGCCAATGCGCCCGCGGCGCAGCCTTCGGGCGGCATGCTCACCACCCTGGTATCGCCCACCGGCCCCTTCGGGCCGCTGCGCCAGCTGCTGGACCAGCCTGCCGTCAAGAAGGCCTTGCCCTTCATGATCGTGGCCGTGGCCATGCTGCTGTTTGCGGCTGTCTACAACGCCATCAACGCACCCACCTACCGCACCATCTCGGCCGGCATGAGCGAATCTGACACCCAGGCCGCCATGGAAGCGCTCAAGGGCGCGGAGTTCAAGCCGCAGCTCGATCCGGGCAACGGCCAGGTCACGGTGCCGACCAACCGCTACCACGAGGCCCGCATCTTCCTGGCCTCCAAAGGCATCCCCAAGCAGGCGCCCGTGGGCCTGGACACGCTCAAGGAGCAGTCGTCCATGACCACCAGCCAGTTCATGGAGCAGGTTCGCTACGTGGCCGCCATGGAGCAGGAGCTGGCGCGCAGCGTGATGCATATTCAGTCCATCCAGGCGGCGCGCGTGCACCTGGCCATGCCCAAGCAGTCGGCCTTTGTGCGCGACCGCACGCCGCCCAAGGCCTCGGTGGTGGTCACGCCGCATCCGGGCCGCATGCTCTCGCCCACGCAGGTGCAGGCCATCGTCAACCTGGTGGCCTCGAGCGTGCCGATGCTGACCCCTGAAAACGTGTCGGTGGTCGACAACAACGGCCGTCTGGTCACCGAGTCGGCCGCTGAATCCGCACTGGGCCTGACCGGCGCGCAGCAGCAGCACAAGCAGAAGATGGAAGAGACCCTGCGCCAGCGCGTCAACGAAATCCTCATGCCCATTGCCGGCGAGAACAATGTGCGCTCGCAGGTGAACCTGAGCCTGGACTTCAGCACGTCTGAGACCACCACGGAGAACTTTGACAACCGCGACAAGGGTCCCAAGACCCGCTCGGAGGTGCTGAGCGAAGAGCGCAACGCCACCCGCGAGGCCGCTGGTGTGCCTGGCGCGCTGTCCAACACGCCGCCGACGGCCCCCAGTGCCAACGCCAACGGACCGGCCGGTGCCAATGACGTGAAGTCGCAGCGCACCACGCGCAACTACGAAATGGACCGCTCGGTACGCCACATCAAGAGCGCCACCGGTACCGTGGAGCGCCTGACGGTGGCCGTGGTGATCAACGAGCGTGCGCCCACGGTGGGCCCCAAGAACGACAAGGGTGAGGCGCCCCCGCCGGAACCCAATCCCTACAAGCCCGAGGAACTCGATCGCCTGCAGAACCTGGTGCGCAGCGTGGTCGGCTACGACGAGGCCCGCGGTGACGTGGTCACCGTGGTGGCCGCCAAGTTCGAGCCCGAAAGCGTGTTCGACATGAGCGTGCCTTGGTATAAGGATGAGACCATCCTCAGCCACATCAAGACCGGCATGCTGGGCCTGGTATTCGTGGCCTTCCTGATGCTGGTGGTGCGCCCGGCCGTGATGCACATGCTCCATGGCGACGAGAAGGCCAAGGAAGCCGCTGCGCTGGCCCTGGCCCAGGGCGACAAGCCTCTGCCCGATGGTGAACTCACACCGGAGGAGCTCAATGCCATCCAGCTGGGCGAGGGCGAAACCCTGGAGCAGCTCAAGGCCAAGCTCAAGCCGAAGAAATCGACCATCTCCCTGGAGATGTTGGACACTGCCAACTCCTATGACGACAAGGTGGCGCTGGTGCGCATGATCGTGGCCGAAGACTCGGCGCGGGTGGCCAGCGTGCTCAAGAACATGATCAAGTCCGGCTGAGGCCGTACCGCTGACTCAAACCTCACGACGGAGCTTGCGATGGCAGACGAAAAAGATGCAAAAGCCCTGGAGATGGCGGCCAATCTCGAACGCGAGATGGCCGAGCTCACGGGCACCCAGCGGGCGGCTGTGCTGATGCTGCTCTTGGGTGAGCAGCAGGCCGCGGAGATCATCCGCTACCTGAACCCCAAAGAGGTGCAGTCACTTGGGGCTGCCATGGTGTCGGTGGCCGACCTCTCGCAGGAGGCGGTGAACGCCACGCTGGACGATTTTGTGGCCACCATTAAAAAGCAGACCAGCCTGGGCCTGGGCACCACCGACTACGTGGAGAAGGTGCTCAAGCGCGCCTTGGGCGATGACAAGGCCGCCTCGGTGATCAACCGCATCATGCCGGGGCAGGGCAGCAAGGGCCTGGACATCCTGGCCTGGATGGACGCCCGATCGATTGCCGAGATGATCCGGGGCGAGCATCCGCAGGTCACTGCCATCATCTTGTCGGTGCTGGAAAACCAGGTGGCAGCCGACGTGCTGAACTACCTGCCCATGGATTCCCGCGCCGAGATCATCCAGCGCGTGGCCAACCTTGATGTGGTTCAGCCCTCCGCCATGGAGGAGCTCGAAGCCATCATGAAGAAGCAGTTCTCTAACAACTCTTCTGCCAAGTCCTCGAGTTTTGGTGGCGTCAAGGCTGCGGCCAAGATCATGAACTTCACCAAGACCGAGCTGGAAGCCTCGGTCATGATGGGCCTGACCGAGCTGGACCCCGATCTGATGCAGAAGATCCAGGACAACATGTTCACCTTCGAGAACCTGACCGGGGTGGACAACCGCGGTATCCAGGTGCTCATGCGCAATGTCGAACCCGACCAGCTGATGATCGCGCTCAAGGGCGCCAGCGATGGGGTCAAGGACAAGTTCTTCGGCAACATGTCCGAGCGTGCGCGCGG
Organism: Comamonadaceae bacterium; assembly: GCA_947457975.1. Lineage (GTDB taxonomy): Bacteria > Pseudomonadota > Gammaproteobacteria > Burkholderiales > Burkholderiaceae_C > Polaromonas. The sequence continues at coordinate 7,282 of CANGYC010000075.1, forward strand.
CATGTTCAAGGACGATATGGAAGCCAAGGGCCCGCTGCGCATTGCCGACGTGGAAGAAGCGCAGAAGAAGATCATGCGCATCGCGCGCAAGCTCTCGGACGCGGGCGACCTGGTGCTGGGCGGAGGCGAGGACTTTGTCTGATCAACGCAGCGCCCGCGGCGAGGCAGATCGCACGGCCCGGGTCTGGGCCAGTGCCGATTTCCTGCACCCCGACGGGCCGGGCGAGAGTTTTCGCCTGGTTCGGTGGAGCGAGCGAATCATCCAGAATTTCGAAATTGCTCCGCCACCACCCCTGGTGCAAACGGCGGTCCCCGAAGAGGACCCCTGGTCCGACGCGGTCTGGGACGAACCTGCCGAGATGGCCCTGGAGGCCTTGCCTGCGCTGGAGGACAGCCCAGCGATCAGCGAAGGTGGCGTGAGCCAGGAGGCCCTGGAAGAGGCGCGCCTGGAAGCCTATACCAAGGGCCAGGAACACGGCCGACTGGAGGCGCAGCAGGAACTTTTGCAGGCCGGCGACGAGGGCCAGCGGCAGTTGCGCGAGCGCATCGCCTCCCTGGAAGAGCAAGTGGCCGCCCTGGGCCAGAGCCCTGAGCGCCTTCATGAACCCCTCAAGCGCCTGGCGCTGCACCTGGCCGAACAGCTGGTGATGGGCGAGCTCAGCCAGTCGCCGCAGGCGATCGAGCGCCTGGTGCAGCGCTGTGTGGAGGAATTGGGCAGCCGGCAGGCCCGTGTGCAGGTGGAACTTCACCCGGATGACCTGGCCCTGCTGCAGCCCTGGCTGGAACGCCCGGCGGCTGAGAGCAACGCCGAAGGCGAGGCCAGCCCTGCCGAGCCGGCCAAGCCCTGGCAGCTGGTGCCCAACGAACAACTCAAGCCCGGCAGCGTGCGCGCCAGCGCCGACGATGCCGTGGTGAGCGACCTGATTGAACACCGCCTGGATGCGCTGGCGCGCCAGCTGCTGCTGGACCCCCAACGCTCGGCACGGCAGTCTGCGTTTCAGCCTGACCGGCTGGCTGCGCGGCGTTCGCAAGCCAACACGGTGCTGGATGCCCAGCCGCGCATGGCCGAGGCTGCGCGCAGCAACCGCTTTGCCCCGGTGGTGGAGGCCGAAGCCGTTCTCGCCCCCGAGCCCGCTCAAGCGGTGGATACCTCCCCGGCTGCTGAAAGCGTGTCGGCCGAAGACGCGCCGTCCCCGCCGCAGGAGCCCGCCCCATGAGCGACTTTGCCTTGGAGGTTGAGCGTACGCTGGCCAGCGTGCGCGCACCCGAGCCGCAGCGCTGCGGCACCCTGGTGCGCCTGGTGGGCCTGCGGCTGGAGGCGCGCGGCATCATGGCGCCGATTGGCACCTGCTGCGAAATCCTGGCTGAGGACGGCCAGGTCGTGGAGGCCGAGGTCGTCGGCTTTCAGGACAAGACACTTTTCTTGATGCCCTTCACCGAGCCGGCCGGCATTGGCCCCGGCTCCTTGGTGCGCGTCATGCCCGACAGTGGCTCCGTGGGCCTGGGGCCGCAGCTGCTGGGCCGCATCATTGACGGCCGCGGCCATGCCATTGACGGCAAACCTGCGCCGCAGTGCCCCACGCAGCTGTCCCTGCGGGGCCTGCCCATCAACCCCATGGAGCGCGGCCCCATCAACAAGGTGCTGGACGTGGGCGTCAAGGCCATCAATGGCCTGCTCACTCTCGGCCGCGGCCAGCGCATTGGCCTCGTGGCCGGCTCCGGCGTGGGCAAGAGCGTGCTCTTGGGCATGCTCACCCGCTTTACGGAAGCCGACGTGGTGGTGATTGGCCTGGTGGGTGAGCGGGGCCGCGAGGTGCAGGCCTTCATCAACGAAACCCTGGGCGAGGAGGGGCTGGCCAAGTCGGTGGTGATCGCCGCGCCGGCCAATGTCTCTCCTGTGCTGCGCCTCAAGGCTGCGCAGATGACGCACCTGGTGGCCGAGTACTTCCGCGACCAGGGCAAAGACGTGCTGATGCTGGTGGACAGCCTTACCCGCGTGGCCCATGCCCAGCGAGAGATCGGCCTGGCCGTGGGCGAGCCGCCCACCGCCAAGGGCTACCC
>CANGYC010000076.1 GCA_947457975.1 Comamonadaceae bacterium
CAGCTCGGCATGGAACTGCACGCCAAGTACACCGTCTTTGCCGAGGGCGCACGCGGCCACCTGGGCAAACAGCTGCTGCAGCGCTTCAAGCTCACCGAGGGCAAGGACACACAGACTTTTGCCATTGGCATCAAGGAACTCTGGGAGATCCCGCCCGAGCAGGCCAAGCCCGGCCTGGTGGTGCACACCGCCGGCTGGCCGCTGAACGACGATGCCTTCGGCGGCGGCTTTCTCTACCACCTCGAGGGCAACCAGGTCACCCTGGGCTACGTGATTGGCCTGGACTACGCCAACCCATGGATGAGCCCGTTCGAGGAAATGCAACGCTGGAAGACGCACCCGTCCATCCGCGCGCACATTCAAGGGGGCAAGCGCATCGGCTATGGCGCGCGGGCGCTCAACAACGGCACCCCACAGGCGCTGCCCGAAATCGCCTTCCCCGGCGGCGCCCTGGTGGGCTGCAACGCGGGCTTCCTCAATGCCGCGCGCATCAAGGGCAGCCACGCCGCCTTAAAAAGCGGCATGCTCTGCGCCGAGGCAGCCTTCGAGGCCCTGGCCGCCGGCCGATCCCACGACACACTCAGCGCCTTTGGCGACAAGTTCAAGGCCAGCTGGCTGCATGAGGAGCTGTGGACCTACCGCAACTTCAAGAACTGGTTCAAGAAAAGCCCGCTGCTGGGCAAGCTCATGACCGGCGTGGAGCACTGGTTCCTGCCCAAGGTGGGGGTAAAAAGCCCGCCCTGGACGGTGCACAACACGGTGGCCGACCACCGCAAGCTGCGACCGGCAGCCGAAATGCCCCAGATCAGCTACCCCAAGCCCGACGGCCAGCTCAGCTTTGACCGCCTCTCCAGCGTGTTCATCAGCAACACCAACCACGAGGAAAACCAGCCCGCGCACCTCACGCTCAAGGACGCCAGCGTGCCGGTGAACCTGAACCTCAGCCGCTACGCCGGCCCCGAGAGCCGCTACTGCCCGGCCGGGGTGTACGAGTACGTCAAGAACGAAGACGGCGCCGACCGGCTGCAGATCAATGCGCAGAACTGCGTGCACTGCAAGACCTGCGACATCAAGGACCCCACGCAGAACATCGTCTGGGTCACCCCCGAAGGCGGCGGCGGACCCAACTACGTGGGCATGTAAGGCGCCCCAGCCTTCCCCACCGCTGCCAGCCCCGGCGCTCCGTGCCCCGGGGCTTTTTTTCGCCTGTACAGCCTTCGATGCCTTCTGACGGCCGCTGTCGGCAGGCACTGACAGCGCCTTGTCGGCGCAAGCGTCACCATTTGTCACAAGGAAGCGGCGCCGCACCCACCCCCGGTGGAACGGTCCGGGCAAACCCCACCGCGTCCGCCCTCCACGCTCACGGACAAGCCATGCGACCACTCTGCGTCTTCCTCATGCTCTGCACGGCGGCAGGTTCGGTCGCCGCCAATGCCTGCGAAGCCAGCGCCGGCCAGGGCCAGGACCCGGTGACGGGGGTCACACAGGCGCAAAACGGTGCGCAACCCAGCGCCCAGCCCGGCCCCCCATGCGCTCCGGCAGCGCCGCAGGCGGCCACGCTGAAAGTCGGCACCCGCCCGAATGCGCCCCCCTCGTCCGGCAAGGAGGCTGCCAACGCCCGGGAGCGCAATGCCCAGGGAGGGCCCTTGCTGATGTCGGCGCTGGTCATGCTGGTCATTGCCCTGCGCCGGGGAGGCCACTGAGGATGGCCTCACTCAGCCAGCCAGGCGTGTCCGCGGTGCGCTGGAGCGTGATCGCCAGCGCCGCTCGCTTTGCCCTGCAGCTGGGCGCACAGGTGATGCTGGCGCGCATGCTGGGGCCGGACATTTTCGGCCTTTTTGCCATCGGCCTGGTGCTGCTGACCTTTGCCAACTTCATCAGCGGCTTCGGCTTCAGCTGGAGCCTGCTGCAGCGCCAGGTGCTGCGCGAAGAAGACATCCGCTTTGCCTGGACCTGGCAGCTCCTGGCGGGCCTGCTGGCCGCAGGGCTCATGGCCCTGCTGGCGCCCTGGCTGGCGGTGCTTTTTAAGGCCCCGGCGGCGGCCGAAGTGATGGTCTGGCTTTCGCTGGCCTGCGTGTTCCAGGCCGCTGCCGCGCCTTCCACCTCCCTGCTGCAGCGCGAGCTGAACTTCAAGGCCGTGGGTTTGATCCAGGTGGGCAGCTATGCCGCCGGCTACCTGCTGGTGGGCCTGCCCATGGCCTGGCAGGGCGCAGGCGTGCACGCGCTGATTGCCGCCTGGCTGGTGCAGACCGGCAGTGCACTGGCCGCCAGCTATGCCCTGCGGCCGCACCCGGTGAGGCCCTTGCTTTGGTACGACGGGGCCTCGCACGTGATGCGCACGGGCCGGGCGGTGTTCTTCACCAACCTGGTGAACTGGACCCTCAACAACCTCGACCGCTTGCTCATCGCACGGCTGCTGCCCACCGCCTCGCTCGGTCTGTACAACGTGGCCTACAACCTGGCGACCGTGCCCAACACCCTGCTGCTGGGGGCGTTGCAGCCGGCCTTCATGGCGGCCGGCGCCCGGCTGCAACACGAGCGTGCTCGGCTGGCCGCAGCCTACCGCCAGATGCTCGCCACCCTGCTGGTGCTGGGTGTGCCGGCCTTCGCCGGCCTGGCCCTGCTCTCGCCCGACCTGGTGCGCCTGCTCTACGGCCCGGCCTGGGAAGGCGCGGGCCAGGTGTTGGCGGTGCTGTTCGCCTTCATGCCCGCCTTCGTGGTCTGGGGCGTGTCCACGCCGGTGTTGTGGAACACAGGGCGGCCCCACCATGAGTTTGCGCTGCAGCTGCCCTTGATCCCACTGGGCGCCCTGGCCTTCTGGCTGCTGGCTCCGCAAGGCATCACCGCCGCGGCCCTGGTCACGGGGGCGCTGCTGCTGCTGCGCGCCGGGGTGGTGGTGACCGCCGCCCTGCGCGCCCTGGCCCTGCCCTGGGCAAGCCTGGGGCCCCACGCGCTGCGCGGCGCCTTGCTCACCGGCGCCACGGTGCTGGCCGTGCGGGGCGGCCAAGGCCTGGCCGCCTCCTGGCAGCAAGCCGGTCTGTCACTGCTGTGCGCAGCCGGGCTGCCGCTGGCCTCGGCCGCCCTGCTGCTCTGGCTCAAGCCCCACTGGTGGCCCCGCATGCTGGGCGAAGAATGCGGGCCCATGGTGCTGCGTTTTATGCCTGGGCTGCAGCGCCTGTGGACCCACCCCATGCATCCGGCCAGGCCCGCACAGCGACCGTCCTGAGCGCTCAACCCACCCAAACAATGATCAGCCTGTTCACCCTCCTCGTTCTCCTGCTCGGCGCCAGCTTGGCGGGGGTGCTGGCCTGGCTGGGCATGGCCGGGGCCACGCAGCTCACGGCGCGTCAGCAGCATGGCTACCTGCACTGGGTGTTTCCGGCCATACTCTTTCTGCTGGCCTTGGGGTCCTTACTCAGCCAGCGCGACCTCACCACCAACTACGCGCTGCCCCCCGAGCTGCTGGGCTTGGGCCCGGCGCCGGTCAAACACCCGCTGGTGGCCGTGCTGCAGCCGGCGCTGTCCTTGATGCTGCTGGTCTTCAGCGGCGAGCGCCTGCTCGCGCATTGGCTGCTGCGCCATCTCCAGCCCACGCCCCTGCTCCTGCCCCTGGCCTTTGCCGTGTTCTGGCTGGGCAGCACCGCCTCGCCGGCCCTCCTGGGCGCGCACCCCTTCATCACGCATGACTTTTTTTACCCGCTGGTCATCGGCCTGGCTGCGGCCCTGGCCACACCGCGCGAGCTGGACCTGGCGCTGCGCCTCACGCGCAACAGCCTGCTGCTGCTGATGCTGACGGGCCTGCTGCTGGTGCCGTTGCAGCCCACGCTGGTGATGGATACCAAGTACCACCAGGGGCTGATTCACGGGCTGCCGCGCTTTGCGGGCCTGGCCAGCCACGCGGTTTCCATGGGCCTGCTGGCGCAGCTGGGCCTGCTGTGCCTGCTGGCCAGGCCCTTCGAGCGGCGCTGGCTGCAGCGCAGCGCCTGGGCCCTGGGCCTTGTGGTGCTGGTGATCGCGCAGTCCAAGACCGCCTGGTTGGCCTTCCTGCTGTCGGCCGGTGTCTTGCTGCTGTGGCGCCACGGCGGGCAACTGCGCCAGCGCCTTTCAGACCCGCTACGGCCGACCCCCGGCGTGCTCACGCTGGTGCTGCTCATGCTGAGCGTCGTGGCCATCAGCGGCCTGGTGATGTTCGGCAATCTCGGTGAACGGCTCGACCGCTTCTTCAGCAGCTCCGAAGGCGCGCAACTGGCCTCGCTCACCGGCCGAGACCGCATCTGGACCATCGCCTGGGACGAATGGGCCCGCCACCCGGTGTTCGGTTACGGGCCCCAGCTCTGGGGTGAAGCCTACCGGCAGGCCATCGGCATGCCCAACGCCACGCATGCGCACAACCAGTTCATGGACACGCTCTCGCGCGCTGGCAGCGTGGGCGCTGCGGCCCTGCTGGGCTACGCGCTCTTGCTGGCAGTGCTGTCCCTGCGCTTCGCGCGGGCCACGCGCGGCCTGTCGGTGGCGCTCTTCGTCTCGCTGCTGCTGCGCGCCATGAGCGAAGTGCCGCTGCTGCTCTTTGGCTACGGGCCCGAGCTCATCAGCCACTTGCTGCTGCTGATGACGCTGGCCGCCGCCCAGGCCCAGCGCGCGCCGGTGGTGCACATGCAGCGCGCAGGCCCGTCCCGTTCCAACCCGCAACCGGTCCACTGAGTCAGGCACTGAGCCCACCCTTCGCAGGAGCCCCATGAAGTTCTCTGTCGTCATTCCGCTTTTCAACAAGGCCCCTTTCATTGCCTGTACGCTGGCCTCGGTGCGGGCCCAGCACTGGACCGACTTCGAGGTGATCGTGGTCGACGACGGCTCCACCGATGAAGGCCCAGCTATCGTGGCGGCCACAGCCGATGCGCGCGTGCGCCTGGTGCGCCAGACCAATGCAGGCGTTTCCGCCGCGCGCAACCGGGGCATCGCCGAGGCCCGGGGCGAGTGGGTCGCTTTCCTGGATGCCGACGACTGGCTGCACCCCAACTACCTGGCCACGCTGGTGCAGGTGCAAGAGGCCTGCCCCGAGGCCGACACAGTGGCCACCGACCTGGCCTTCATTCCGCATGACGAGCAGCACTGGCCTCCCGCCTGGACCCTGCCGCCAGGGCCTGCGTCCATCGAAGTCATCACCTGCCTGCCCAGCCGCTGGATGCAGGGCCCCACGCTCAGTAGCAGCTCCACCGCCGTGCGCCGCACGCGCCTGCTGGGGCTGCAGCCCTGCTTTCCGGTGGGCGAGACGCAGGGCGAAGACCTGGACCTGTGGTTTCGCCTCTCCGAGCTGGCCCCGATTGCCATGGCCCATGTGCCGCTGGCAGCCTACCGCGTCGAGCTGGCCGGCAGCCTCAGCTCGGGTCATCACGTGCACGAGCTGCCACCGTTTCTGCAAAGGCTGCGCGAACGTGCGCTGCACGGCCCCCTGCGCGGCAAGCGGCGTCACGCCACCTTGGTGCTGGTGGCCCAGCACGAATTGACCCACGCACGGCTGAGCATCGCCGCCGACCAGCGACTGGCCGCCTGGCGCTGGCTGTGGCGGGCACGCCTTACGCTCGCGCACCGCCGCTGGTGGGGCACGGCCCTGCTGTGCCTGCTGCCAGCCTCCTGGAGCCGTGCCCTGCAGCGCTGGCGTGAGCAGCGCAGCCGGCATGCACCGCACCTGGTCGGCCCCCGGCAGGCCTGACTTTCCTATCCAGCTTCTCTGACCATGTACCCGTCCACCAGCCCCCTCCGCCCGGAGCCCGCACCGCCGCCTGCACGCGAGAAGCCCCTGCTGTCGGTGGTGATCAAGGCGCTCAATGAAGCAAAGAACATCCAGGCCACGCTCGAGAGCGTGCTCGAAGCCACACGCGGGCTCAATGCCGAAGTGGTGCTGGCCGACGCCTGCTCGAGCGACGCCACCGTGGTCCTGGCCAGCGCCTACCCGGTGCGGGTGGTGCAACTCATCCACCCGCAGGAGCGTTGCTGCGGAATCGGGCCACAGCTGGGCTTTGAACATGCGCGCGGCGAGTTCATTTACCTCATGGACGGGGACATGCGGCTGTGCCCGGGCTTCCTGGAGCGGGCCCTGTCCTTCCTGCAGCGGCACACCGAGGTGGCCGGCGTGGGCGGCCGGGTGGTCGAGCTCAACCATGACAGCTTCGAATACCGCGCGCGCAACGAGCAGCTGGCGCCCCACCAGCGCCCGGGCGCGGTGGACCGGCTCGACGGCGGCGGCCTGTACCGCCGGGGGGCCATTGAGGCGGTGGGGCATTTTTCCAACCGCAACCTGCACAGCTACGAAGAACTCGAGCTGGCCCTGCGCCTGCGGCTGGCGGGCTGGACGCTCTGGCGCCTGGCCGACGATGCAGTCACTCACCGTGGGCACGAGATAAACGCCTACGCGCTGCTGCTCAGGCGCTGGCAATCGGGCTACATCTGCGGCTTGGGCGAGCTGCTGCGCGCGAGCTGGCACACACCTGACCAGCGCCGCCAGCTGCTGCAGCTCAAGGAGGTGCGCCTGTACGCCGGCGTGCTGCTGGGCTGGGCACTGGTGCTGCTGGTGGCGCTGCCGCCCTGGCCACTGCCGGTCAAGGCCCTGCTGCTGCCGCTGATGCTGGCTGCCCCAGTGGCCGCGATGGCCTGGCGCAAGCGCTCCTGGCAGCGCGGCCTCTATGCCCTGGTCTCCTGGAACCTGCATGCGGCCGGCCTGCTGCGCGGTCTGGCCCGGCGCCAGCGGCCCCCGGGCGAGCCAGTGGCCAGCCAGGTGCTGCACGAGGGCCGGGCCAGCGTTGCGCCACCGACGCCGGTGGCTGTGCCCGCCGAAGCGCCCGCGCTGAGGTCGCAGCCCGCATGAGGTTCACCGGCGTGCAGTTGCTGCGCTTTTCAGCCGCCATGCTGGTGGCAGCCATGCACATCACACAGGCGATTTCGGTGCACCTCACGGGCCAGGGCGCCGGCCACCTGGGGCTCAGTGAACCGCTGGCAGTCGGCCTGCTGACAGCGCTGCTGGTGGTGCTGTGCGCCTGCCTGTCCTACGCCCTGCTGGAGCGACCCACGACCCTGAGCCTTCAACGCGAACTGAGCAGGCAGCGCCCGCCTGCGGCCACCCCATCAACCTCCCCGGACCACTCGGCCTCGCGGCCCTTCACCCATGCCCCCTGAGTTCCACACAGCACGCGCCCGCTTCATCTACATCGCCGGTCCCTGTACGCCCCGGGGCGGCGGCATGTTCAAGGTGGCCGACTACCTGATCCAGAGCCAGGCCCCAGTGCAAGACAGGCAGCACGCTCAGCTGCGGCCGCTGGAGACACGCGGCGCGGGCCCGGCCGCCTGGTCGCTGGTGGTGCTGGCCGGAGCGCTGCTGCGCTTGCTAAGCGGTCGCCTGAGCGGGCGTCTGGCGGGCGTGCACGTGAACATGGCCGAGCGGCTGAGCCTGGTGCGAAAAAGCGTGCTCATCCTGGCCTGCCGCGCTCTGGGCCTGCCGGTGGTGCTGCACCTGCACGCGGCCCAGTTGCCCCCCTTCTACCGCGCCCTGCCCCGGCCGCTGCAGGCGATCACGCGCCGGGTCTTTGGCCTGGCCGACTGCTGCGTGGTGCTGGGTGAGGTAAGCCGCCGCTTCGTGACGGAGGAATTGGGCGTGGCGCCAGGGCGGGTGCGCGTGCTGATCAACGGCGTGCCCGAGCCCCGGGCCCCGCGGCGGCGCCCGGGGCCGGTGCAGCGCGTGCTGTTCGTGGGCAACCTCTCCGAACGCAAGGGCGTGCCCGAGCTGCTGGCGGCCCTGGCCCGGCCAGGCTTCGATGCCCGGCACACGCAGGTGTGCCTGGCCGGTGGCGGCCCCGTCGAGGTCTACCACCGCCAGGCTGCAGCCCTGGGCTTATCGGCCTGGGTGCACTTTGAGGGCTGGGCTGACCAGGCGCGCGTGGACGAGCTCATGGCCCAGGCTGACGTGCTGGTACTACCCTCGCACGACGAAGGACTGCCGCTGGTCATCCTGGAGGCGCTGTCGCACGGCGTGGCCGTGCTGTGCACACCGGTGGGCGAGATCCCGTGGGCACTGAGGGACGGGGAGGAGGCGCTGTTCGTGGCGCCCGGCGATGTGCCGGCCCTGGCCGCACAACTGCAGCGCCTGCTCGCCGATGCACCCCTGCGCGCTCGCCTGGAGCGCCAGGGCCGGGCGCTGTACGAGGCGCAGTTTTCCATACGCCGCTTTTTTGAGGGCGTGGGCCACCTCCACCAAGAGGTGTTTGGCGTGTGCGCGGCGCCGATGGTGCTCAGTCCGGTCGCAGTCAGGCCGGCCGCTTTGCCTACAGCGCTCGCGAGGCCCTGCCAGGGGCAGCGCCTGTGATGGGCGGCTTTGAGAGCGAATCGGTTTCCACCGACGGGCTGGAGCGCTTTCCCTGCCCCACCCCGTTTGGCGAGCGCTACTGGCAGCGCCGACGCCATCGCCCATGGCACGGCAAAGCTGTGCGAGGTGGCGCAGCAGGAGAAAGTGCGCCTGGTGCACATGAGCACGCAGTCGGTGTATGGCCTCTTCGAGGGGCGGGTCCACGAGTCCATGCCCATGGACCCACGCCTGGGCTGGTACGGCCAGGCCAAGTGCGCCGCTGAGATGCAGGTGCGCGACTTCGTGCGGCGCGGCGGGCGGGCGGTGGTGGTACGGCTGTGGGCTCAGCAGCTGCGGCTCGATGCAGTGCGCTGGCTGCAAGGTGACATGCGCCGGGCCAGCCCCATGGCCTGCGCGCCCTAAGGGGCAAGGGCCCCGGGCGAGGGTCCTGGGCAAGGGCCCCGAGCAAGGGTCCCAAGCAAGGGCTCCGGACGAGGCTCAGTCCGCGCGGCGCGACAGGCCGCGCCGCGCAAGCCACGCCGCCCGCAGCAGGAACAGCGGGTTACCAATGACGTAGCGGCCAAACAAGCGGCCCGGCTCCTGGCCCAGGCGCCAGAGCCACTCCAGGCCGCGCTGGCGCAACCAGGCCGGCGCACGCGCGGTCTTGCCGGCCAGGAAGTCCACGATGGCGCCTCCGCAGACGATGAGGCAAGGCCCTGGCAGCGAGGCACGCAGCACCTGGGCCAAGGCTTCCTGCCGCGGCATGCCCATGGCCAGCAACACCACGCCTGGCGGCTGCTCGCGCAGCAGTGCGAGGTAATGCGCGCTGCTCTGAAAACCATCGGCCACCAGCACCCGGCTGTGCGGCATGAACTCGCGCGCGATCACAGAGGCGCCACGCTCCAGATAAGGCGCGCGCGTCCCGATG
>CANGYC010000077.1 GCA_947457975.1 Comamonadaceae bacterium
GATCGGCAAGCTTGTGCGATGATCGCGCAAGAACGTTTTCGGGCGCTACATCTGCCCTGTCTCCATGAATAAACCCGCCACCCCGCCTGCAGCTCGTCCGCCCATGGCCAAGGCCGACCGCATCGAGGGCATGGCCAAGGGCATGGCGGTGCTCGAGAGCTTTGACATGCAGCGCCAGCGGCTCAATGCCACGCTGGCGGCTGAGCGGGCTGGCATCACGCGGGCGGCGGCACGCCGCCACCTGCTCACCCTGGCCCACCTGGGTTATCTGGAAACCGATGGCAGCTACTACTGGCTGGCGCCCAAGGTCTTGCGGTTTTCAGGCAGCTACCTGGCCACCTCGCGCCTGCCGAGGGCGGTGCAGCCTACGCTTAACCGCCTGGCAGCGCAGACCCAGGAATCGTTCTCGGTCGCGGTGCTCGATGGCAGCGAGGTGGTCATCATCGGCCGCAGCGGGTTTGAGTGGCGATCGGCCGGTGAGGCGGGTAGGACGCCCGCGCGCCTGTTGGCCTACGGCCTGCACCTGGGCGCACGCTTGCCCGCGCACGCCACCTCCACCGGCCGCGTGATGCTGGCAGCGCTCCCCAAGGCCGAGCTCAACCAATGGGTCAAGTCGCGGCTTGTGGCTGGCAGCCTGCCTCGGTTGACTGCACACACCACCACGGATGCGCGCCTGTTCAAGGGCAGCTTAGAGCAGGTGCGCAGCCAGGATTTTTGCGTGGCCAGTCAGGAGCATGAGCTGGGTGTGCATGCACTGGCCGTCCCCCTGCGGGATGGGCAGGGACGCACGGTCGCCGCCTTGAATGTGGTGACCTCTCCTGCCCGGCTGGAGCCGCCGGTGCTGCAGCAGGAACTGCTGCCTCTGCTGATGGATGCCGCGAGGGAGCTGCGGCAGCTGATCTGAGCCCCGGGCCGGCGACCCAAAAAAAAGCCGCCCCACCCGAAGGTGGCGGCGGCATAACTTCATCAGGAATCTGGAATCAGCCCATGCGGCAGCCGGCGCCGGAGTCGGCCAGTGCCTTGGCCGCCACACCCAGCACCTTGTTCTCTTTGTTCTCGACCACGCGCAGGTACATGTCCTGGATCGGGTTGTGCGAGGGGCTCATGGTCCATTTGCCGCGTGGGCTGTCAATGGTGGCGCCCTCCATGGCCTTGATCAGTGCCGGCTTGTTCGCGATGTCGCCCTTGACGGCATTGGCGCCCTGGATGAGCAGCAGGCCGCTGTCGTAGCCCTGCACGGCGTAGACGTCTGGCTGCATCTTGAAGGTCTTGGCGTAGTCCAGGCGGAACTTGTTGTTGCGCGGGGTGTTCAGCGAGTCGCTGTAGTGCAGGGTGGTCATCACGCCCTCGGCGGCAGGACCTGCGGCCTCCAGCACGCCCTCGGTCAGGAAACCCGAGCCCCACAGCGGAATGCGGCCCTTCAGGCCCGCAGCAGCGTAGTCGCGGATGAACTTGGCTGCACCACCGCCGGCGAAGAAGCAGGCCACGGCATCGGGCTTGAGCGCGGCGATCTCTGTGAGCAGGGCCTGGAACTCCACGTTGGGGAAGGGCAGGTTGAGCTCTTTGATGATGGTGCCGCCGGCGGCCGTATAGCTTTCCTTGAAGCCCTCGAAGGCCTCGTCGCCGGCCGCGTACTTCCAGGTGATCCAAACGGCCTTATTGAGCTTGCGCTGCATCATGGGCTGGCCCAGGGCGCGCGTGGGCTGGGAGTTGCTGAAAGAGGTGCGGAACACATTGGGCGCGCACAGCTGGCGCGTGGCGGCATGCACGCCGGCGTTGGGGATCAGGTTGATCACGCCGGATTCGCGGGCCACCCTCTGAATGCCCATCTGCACGCCGGAGTGCACGGTGCCGACCAGCACATCGACCTTGTCGCGCTGCACCAGCTTGTTGGCGTTTTCGATGCCTTTGGACGGCTCGGACTCGTCATCGACCTTGAAGAACTCGACCTCGCGCCCGCCGAGCTTGCCGCCCTGTTCATTCAGGGCCAGGCGAAAGCCGTTCTCAATGGCCACGCCCAGCTGGGCGAAGGTGCCGGTGTAGGGCAGCATGAAGCCCACGCGAACTTTGTTCGATTGGGCCCGCACGATTTCGGGCAGCAGTAAGCCGGTAGAGGCAGCGCCGATGGCAGCGGCACTGCGGCTGAGAACCAGGCGGCGGGTGGGTTGGCGTTGGGTCATGGTGGGGCTCCAGAAGTGAACTGCAATCTCAAAGGATCGCAAAAAATCATGATGCATCCTAGGTCTTCTGCCTGCCCTTCCATCTAGTGTTTAACCCGGAACGGCGATGGGTGGGGGCTATAATCCAAGCTTGTCGGAGTGTGGCGCAGTCTGGTAGCGCACCTGCTTTGGGAGCAGGGGGTCCAAGGTTCGAATCCTTGTACTCCGACCATCCATCCCTTCAAAAACAGCCCGCCGGTCGGGCTTTTTTTGCGGCCAGACACCTGCCTGGCTAAGATTCACCGCATCTGCCCGTAGCTCAGTTGGATAGAGCATCAGCCTTCTAAGCTGAGGGTCGGGGGTTCGATCCCCTCCGGGCAGGCCAGTTTGCTGCCCGGCCTGCGGCCTTTCCCCCTTTGTTTCTGACCTCGGTCTGCATCACTGCCGCCTGCTGCGCGGCGGCGCAGCCGCGTCCTACGCCCTCTGAGGTTGGTGATAACCCTGATGCAATCTCACCTTGTTATGGCAAAACGCAAAAGCAGTATTGGACGGCGTGCCCTGCGGGTTCTACTGTCCAGCCATAGGGGCTATAACATGGCAGTTATCGCCCTGCCGCCCTTGGATTTTTTGCACCCTTTGGCCTGCTGAAGGCCATCACAACTAAGAGGAGACATTGAAATGGGCTTGAAGAAACACATCGACCGCCGGTCCTTCGTCATGGGCATGTCCGCCGCCCTGGGCGCACCCCTGGCCTTTGCCTCGGACCCCTATCCGACCAAGCCCATCCGCGTGGTCGTGCCCTTTCCCCCCGGTGCCAATGTTGACGTGGTGGCCCGCATCTTCACGGACAAGCTGTCCAAGGAAATCGGCCAGCCCGTGATCGTGGAGAACCGGCCGGGCGCCGGCGGTGCGCTCGGCTGGGACGCGGCCCTGCAGCGTCCTGCCGATGGCTACACCCTGTTCTACGCGGTGCGCTCCATCATGGGCATCACCCCGCACGTCTACCCCAAGAGCAAGCTGGACCCGGTCAAGGACTTCACCGCCGTCTCCCAGATCTGCACGCTGCCCCATGTGCTGATCGCCACGCCCAACGCACCGTTTTCCAACATGCGCGAGCTGGTCGAGTTCGCCCGCAAGAACCCGGGCAAGCTGGACTACGCATCGCTCGGCGTGGGCTCCCACCCGCACCTGGCGGTGGAGTACTGGGCCCGCCAGCTGGACCTGAAGATCAACCACATCCCCTACACAGGCAACCCGGCCATCGACGTGATGTCGGGCACCGTGCCTCTGTTCCTCGAAGGCTCGGGCACGGCCGTGCCCCGGGTGGTGTCGGGAGGCGTCAAGGCCATTGCCGTGACGGGGGGCAGCCGCATCGAGCAGCTTCCCAACGTGGCCACGGTCAACGAGTTCCGCCCGGGCCTGGATGAGGACGGCATCATCGGCAGCACCTGGCACGGCTTTTTTGCCCGCCGAGGCACGCCGGACAACATCGTCTCGGCCCTCAACCGCGCCCTGGCCAAGATCGCCAAGGACCGCGACACCGTCAAACGCTTGTCGGAATTCGCCTCTGTGAGCACGGGCACCAGCTCCGAATCGCTCAATGCCGTTATTGCCAAGGACTTCGAGTTCTTCGGCAACATCGTGCGCAACATGAAGATCGCCATCTGAGTCCCTGCGTCCTCTGAGCACGGGCCGTCGCATCACTGCGTCGGCCCGTTTTCTTTGGTCTGAGCCCTGAGACCTTGCTCGGCTTTCAAGACACTCTTTGTGTATCCACAACTCGGCCCACAGACAAGATGGGCCAGCCCAGCCTGCAGGCCAGCGCCCACGCGCTGAGGCTTAGTCGGCAAACAGCTCGAAGAACAGGCCCCGCAGCCACTGGTTGGCTGCATCGCGGTGAAAACGGGCATGCCAGAAGGCATGGATGGCCACGGGGGGCAGTTCCACCGGATGCCGCACGCTGATCAACCCGAAGGGCTCGGCCATGCACTGGGCCAGCCGCTCGGGCACCGTGGCGACCATGTCGCTGCTGTGCAGGATGTGACCGATGGCCACGAAGTGCGGCACCGACAGGCGCACATGACGCTGGATGCCCCGCTGCTGCAGCTGCTCGTCCACCTCGTGGTGGCCGGTGCCGGCCGAGACCACCACCACGTGCTCGGCGGCAGAAAAATCCTTGATGCTCATGCGCTTGCCCGCCAGTCGATGGCCCTGCCGCATGAGGCAGACGTAGCGCTGCCTGAACAGACCTTGCTGGAAGAAGCCAGCCTGCAGCTCGGGCAGCAGGCCGATGGCCAGGTCCAGCTTGCCCTCGGCCAGGGCATCCTTCAGATTGAGGGCGGTGTTGCGCACGGTACTCAGGCGCACGCCAGGGGCGATATCCCGCAGATGTTCCAGCAGGCGGGGCAGGAAATAGATCTCGCCGATGTCGGTCATGCCCACCGTGAAGGTGCGCTCGCTCGCGGCAGCCTCAAAGGGGCGCCGCTCCTGCAGGGCCGAGCGCATCATGACCAGCGCCTGGCCTACCGGCTCCCCGAGCTGCTGCGCATAGGGCGTGGGCTCCATGCCGCGGGCGGTGCGCACGAACAATTCGTCGCCCAGCACTTTGCGCAGCCGCGCCAGTGAATTGCTCACCGCCGGCTGGGAGACGCCCAGCCGGCGCGCCACCAGTGATACGCGTTTATCCACCAGCAAGTGGTGGAACACCTGCAGCAGGTTCAGGTCCAGGCGGTCGAGGTCCATGGCAGTGAAATCATTAAAAGTGATGTGAATTATCAATGACCTTCTATTGGATGATAGATTGGTCCTGCCTAAGATCGCAGCCTATCCAGGTCAAGACGCCGCGGCGGCGCACGGCCAGCCTAGCCAAGAGGAGACACGCATGCGCTTTCAGAGCGAGACCTTTCCCAGCGATGTGCGCTGGGAAAGCGAAGGTACCAGCCGGATTCCCTTCAAAACCTACACCGACGACGAGATCTACAAGCTGGAGCTTGAGCGTTTTTTCTACAAGGCGCACTGGTGCTATGTGGGCCTTGAGGCCGAGGTTCCAAAGGTGGGGGACTTCAAGCGCACGGTGGTGGGCGAGCGCTCCGTGATCATGACGCGCAGCGCCGAAGACGAGATCAGCGTGGTCGAGAACGTCTGCGCCCACCGCGGCATGCGCTTTTGCCGCGAGCGCCATGGCCAGGTGAAAGACTTTATCTGCCCCTACCACCAGTGGAGCTACACACTCAAGGGCGACCTGCAGGGCGTGCCCTTCAGGCGTGGTGTCAAGCAAGATGGCAAGGTCAACGGCGGCATGCCCGCCGACTTCGCCACCGCCGACCACGGCCTGACCAAGCTCAAGGTGGCACGGCGCGGCGGCGTGGTGTTTGCCTCTTTCGATCAGAACGTCCAGCCCTTCGAGGACTTCCTGGGCCCCGAGATCCTGGGCTATTTCGACCGCCTCTTCAACGGCCGCCCACTCAAGATCCTGGGCTACAACCGCCAGCGCATTCCCGGCAACTGGAAGCTGATGCAGGAAAACATCAAGGACCCCTACCACCCGGGGCTGCTGCACACCTGGTTTGTGACCTTTGGTCTCTGGCGTGCTGACAACAAGTCGCAATTGGTGATGGACGAGCACTTCCGCCATGCGGCCATGATTTCCACGCGCGGCACCGCCGGCAAGGCCGATCAGGTGACGCAGGTCTCGAGCTTCAAGGAGAGCATGCAGCTGCATGACCGGCGCTTCATCGACATCGTGCCCGAGGCCTGGTGGGGCGGGCCGTCGGCGGTGATGACCACCATCTTCCCTAGCGTGATCCTGCAGCAACAGGTCAACAGCGTCTCGACCCGCCATATCCAGCCCACGGGCCGCGGCTCGTTTGACTTTGTGTGGACGCACTTCGGCTTTGAGGACGACACGCCCGAGATGCAGGAGCGCCGCCTGCGCCAGGCCAACCTGTTCGGCCCAGCTGGCTTTGTCTCGGCCGACGATGGCGAGGTCATTGAGTTCTCGCAGGAGGCCTTTGAAAGCAAGCCCTTCCACCGCACCCTGGCCGAGCTGGGCGGGCGCGGCGTGGAGAACACCGACCACATGGTGACCGAGACACTGATCCGCGGCATGTACGCCTACTGGCGCAAGGTGATGGAGTCCTGAGCATGACGAGCCCCCTTGCCAACCCACTGAGCTTTGAGCAGTACCTGGCCATCCAGCAGCTGTATGCCGACTACACCAGTGCGGTGGATGCCGGCGACTGGGACCGCTGGGTCGAGATGTTCACCGAGGACTGCAGCTACCGCCTGCAGCCTCGCGAGAACCATGAGCGCGGCTTTCCCCTGGCCACCATGTTCTTCGAGAGCAAGGGCGCGCTCAAGGACCGCGCCTACGGCATCCAGGAAACCCTGTTCCATGACCCGTACTACCAACGCCACGTCGTGGGCGCGCCGCTCATCCGCGCGGCGCAGGGCGGTACTTACGAGTGCGAGGCCAACTACGCTGTTTTCCGCACCAAGCTCTCGCAGCTGAGCACCGTGTACAACGTGGGCCGCACCCTGGACCGCATCGTCACCACCGAGGCGGGCCTGAAATTTCAGAGCCGCCTGGTCATCTACGACAGCGAGATGATCCCCAACTCCATCATCTACCCCATCTGAAGGCGTGAATTTTCATGAGCAACGAGCAATGGCATGACGTGATGGCCGCCGACGAACTGCCCGACAACGATGTGTGGGCGGTGCAGGTTGAGGGTCGCGACATCGCCGTCTACGGCGTGGATGGCCAGCCCTACGCCAGCGACAACCTTTGCACACATGGCAACGCCCGGCTGTGCGACGGTTTCCTGGAGGGCCACGAAATCGAGTGCCCCTTGCACCAGGGCAAGTTCGACGTGCGCGACGGGCGGCCCACCTGCGCGCCCGTCACCGAGCCGCTGCGCACCTACCGGGCCAAGCTCGAGGGCGGGCGCGTCTGGCTGGCCCTGGTCTGAGCCTACGGCTGCAGGGCGCATTCACGCGGGAGGACCGAGCCGTCTCAGGCCTGGGCCTGGGCCGTGCCCAGGCTGAAGGTGCCTGTGCTGATCAGGCGGCCGAACTGCTGTTCGACCATGTCCTTGATCAAGCCCATAGCCTGGTTGTTCTGCGGCTCTCGGCGCCAGGCCAGCACCAGCAGGCGGTTGAGCTGCACACCGGTGATCTCGGACATCACGATGTCCGGGTCCGCACCGGCCTCCTTGAACACCGACACCGGCATGATGGTCGCCCACTTGCCGCGGATCACCATCTCTCGGATAGAGTCCACTGAGTCGATCAGGGCCCGCACCTCCAGTTTCTTGCCCATGGGGCGCAGTTGCTGCTCCACCAGCCCGTGGTGCAAGCTGGTCATGAGCAGGGGGATGCGTTCGAGCTGGCTGAGGGAGACCGTGGTCCGCATCTTCATGCGTGCATGCGACACCAGCGCGAAGGGCTCGCCCAGCAGGGGCATCAGGTTGACGGGGCGGTTCGATTCCGGGTTGGTCACCACGGCCATGTCGATCAGCCCGCGTTCGAGCCAGTCCAGCAGGGTGGGGGTGAAGGCCTCGCGTGTCTTGAGCTCAATCTCAGGCAGGTTGGCCAGGCTCTGCTCGAACAGGCCTGGCAGCATGATGCGCGAGAGGGTGGGGGGCACGCCCAGCACCACAGTGGCGCGGCCCTCGTCGAGCTTGCGCGCCAATTGCTGTCGCACCCGGTCGGCCTCTTTGAGGATGCGCTGGGCTGCTTCGTAGAGGGTCACGCCAGCTTGTGTCAGCCGCACGCCCCGGGGCAGGCGCATGAGCAGTTGGACGCCCAGGTCGGCTTCCAGATCGCGCAGCTGGCGGGTTAGGGCGGGCTGCGCAATCGGTATGGCGGCTGCGGCGGCGCTGAGGCTGCCGGCGTCGGCAATCGCCACGAAATAGCGGAGGGTGCGGAGGTTCATGAAAGCAAGGCAGCAGGCTTAACCATCACGCAATGATATGGCAGAGCGAGAAATCGCTATTGGACGGTGTCCGTAGCGCTCCGTATGCTCAGCCCCTTCGATTGATCGCCTGCACCGTCCCCCATTCCCTAGCGAGGCCCTTTGTGACATCCAGCAACCCGACCGTGACCGTGGCGTATGACGCCCTGCGCGATTTCATTCAGACCGCCTTGGTCAGCCAGGGCCTGCCCGTGGCCGATGCGCTGACCGTGGCCGGCCTCATGGCCGAGGCCGACATGCAGGGCTCCGACGGCCACGGCGTGATCCGCCTGCCGCAGTACATCAAGCGCATTCGCGCCGGCGGCATCAACAAGCACCCGCAGATCCGCGTGGTCAACGAGCGGCCGGGCTCGGCCATCGTCGATGGCGACAACGGCATGGGCCACCTGGTGGTCTCCAAGGCGGTGGACCTGGCCATCGAGAAGGCCCGCCATTGCGGCGTGGCCTGGGTGGGCACGCGCATGAGCAACCACGCAGGCCCGGCCTCGCTCTATGCGCGCAAGCCCCTGCAGCACGACATGCTGGGCCTGTACTTTGCCGTGGGCAACGCCAACCACCTGCCGCCCTGGGGTGGTACCGACATGCTGCTGTCGACCAACCCGATCGCGGCCGCCATTCCCGGCGCCGAGGAGCCGCCGGTGGTGCTTGATATGGCCACCACCGTGGCGGCCTATGGCAAGGTCAAGGCCAAGGCCAAGCGCGGCGAGCAGATGCCCGTGGGCTGGATGATCGACCGCCAAGGCCAGCCGCTGACCGACCCCACCCGCGCCGGCGAAGGCTTCCTGCTGCCGATTGGCGACTACAAGGGCTACGGCCTGGCGCTGGTGGTGGGCCTGCTGGCCGGCACGCTGGGCGGGGCCGCCATGGGCAAGGAGGTGATCGACTTCAATGCCGACCACGTCAGCACCACCAACACCGGGCAGGCCATCCTGGTCATTGACCTCTCGGCCTTTGGTGACCCTGCCGTCTTCAAGCACGCCGTCGACAAACTGGTGCGTGACATCCGGGGCAGCGAGCGCCTGCCCGGCGTGGACCGCATCTGGCTGCCCGGCGAGCAAAGCCACGAGCGCCGTGGTCGCTAC
>CANGYC010000078.1 GCA_947457975.1 Comamonadaceae bacterium
CAGGGGCCAAATACAAGCCAGCGCACCGAAGAGCGAACGGGGTGCGGGTGGCGGCCGATGTCTGGTATGCCCAGTCTGAGGCCGCCGCCCGCACCCCGTTTGCTGAAGCTCAGGCCTCAGCGTGCCAAGGAATCAACTCAGCCCAGCGCCTTGGCCACCGCCCGCTGCGTCTGCACGCTGATCAGGTTGGCGCGGTAGGCGGCCGAGCCATGGATGTCGGCATTCAAACCGTCGGCATCAATCTTCACTTTGGCAGCCGCCTCGGGCGTGAAGCTCTGGCTCAAGGCCTGCTCCAGCCCCGCGTGCCGGAACACGCCGCCGCTGGAGGCGCCCGTCACGGCCACCCGCACGCCGCTCTTGAACTGGGCCAGAAACACACCCACCAGCGCAAAGCGTGAGGCCTGCTGCTTGAACTTCATGTAGGCCGCGCGCTGCGGAATGGGAAAGCTGATGGCGGTGATCAGCTCGCCGTCCTGCAGGGCCGTGCTGAACATGCCCTGGAAGAAATCATCGGCGGCGATCTTGCGCGCCGTGGTGTGGATGGTCGCGCCCAGGGCCAGCACGGCGCTGGGGTAGCAGGCCGAAGGGTCGTTGTTGGCCACCGAGCCGCCCAGCGTGCCCATGGCACGCACCTGGCGGTCGCCAATCTGGCCAGCGAGGTCGGCCAGGGCCGGGATCAGGGCGCGCACCTCGGCGTTAGCCGCCACGTCGGCATGGCGCGTCATGGCACCGATGACCAGGGCATCGCCATCGCGGCAAATGCCGGTGAGGTCAGGAATGGCGCTCAGGTCTACCAGTTGGTCAGAGCTTGAGAGGCGCAGCTTCATGGAGGCCAGCAGGGTCTGGCCGCCAGCCAGGGGGCGGGCGCCAGCGGTGGCGAACTTGGCCGCATCGGCCGTGGTGGAGGGACGCTCCAGGGTGAAGGGATACATGGCTAAAAACTCCTCGAATCGTGGTGTGTGGTGCGCGCCTTCAGCGGGCGGCGGCCTGGATGGCTTCCCACACCCGGGCAGGCGTGGCGGGCATGTCGAAATCGCGCACACCCATGGGGCGCAGGGCGTCCAGCACGGCGTTGATGACGGCCGGTGGCGAGCCGATGGCACCGGCCTCGCCGCAGCCCTTGGCCCCCAGCGGGTTGTGGCTGCAGGGCGTGACCAGGTTGTCGAGCTTGAAGCTGGGCAGGTCATCGGCGCGGGGCATGGCGTAGTCCATGAAGGAGCCGGTGAGCAGCTGGCCGGACTCGGGGTCGTAGACGCAGTTTTCCAGCAGGGCCTGGCCCAGGCCTTGGGCGAGGCCCCCATGCACCTGGCCTTCGACGATCATGGGGTTGATGATGTTGCCGAAGTCGTCCACGGCCGTGAATCGGTCTACACGCACCACGCCGGTCTGCGGGTCCACCTCGACCTCGCAGATGTAGGTGCCGGCGGGGTAGGTGAAGTTGGTCGGGTCGTAGAACGCCGTTTCATTCAGGCCCGGCTCGAGCTTGTCGAGCGGGTAGTTGTGCGGCACGTAAGCCGTGAGCGCGACCTGGCCAAAGGGCACTTTCTTGTCGGTGCCCTTGACCACGAATTCACCGCCCACAAACTCGATATCGACGTCGCTGGCCTCGAGCAAATGCGCGGCAATCTTCTTGGCCTTGGCCTCGATCTTGTCGAGCGCCTTCATGATGGCGGTGCCACCCACAGAAAGCGAACGCGAGCCGTAGGTGCCCATGCCAAAGGGCACGCGGCCAGTGTCACCGTGCACCACGTCCACCTGGTCGGGCGAAATTCCCAGGCGCGCTGCCACCACCTGGGCAAAGGTGGTTTCATGGCCCTGACCGTGGCTGTGCGAGCCGGTGAACACCGTCACGCTGCCCGTGGGATGCACGCGCACCTCACCGCATTCGAAGAGGCCCGCACGCGCGCCCAGGGCACCGGCGATGTTGCTGGGCGCCAGGCCACAGGCCTCGATGTAGCAGGAGTAGCCGAGACCGCGCTTGAAGCCCTTGGCGGCCGAAGCGGCCTGGCGCTGTGCAAAGCCGGCTACGTCGGCCAGTTCGTTGCCGCGCTCAAGCAGACCGGTGAAGTTGCCCACGTCGTACTGCAGGGCCACCGGGGTCTGGTAGGGGAACTGCGTGATCATGTTGCGGCGGCGAATCTCGTCCTGCGACAGGCCCAGCTCCCAGGCCGCACGGCTGACGATGCGCTCGAGCAAATAGGTGGCCTCAGGCCGGCCGGCACCGCGGTAGGCGTCCACGGGCGCGGTGTTGGTGAACCAGGCGTCCACCTCCACATGGATCTGCGGCGTGGCGTACTGGCCGGCCAGCAGCGTGGCATAGAGGATGGTGGGAATGGCCGGCGCGAAGGTGGAGAGGTAGGCGCCCATGTTGGCGTCGGTCTTCACACGCAGGGCCAGGAACTTGCCGTTCTTGTCCATGGCGAGTTCGGCGTGGCTCACGTGGTCGCGGCCGTGCGCGTCGCTCACGAAGGCCTCGCTGCGGTCGGCCGTCCACTTGATGTTGCGGTTGAGCTTCTTGGAGGCCCAGGTCAGGCACACGTCTTCGGCGTAGAGGTAGATCTTGGAGCCGAAGCCGCCGCCCACATCAGGGGCAATGACGCGCACCTTGTGCTCGGGCAGGCCCATCACAAAGGCGGTGAGCAGCAGGCGCTCAACGTGTGGGTTCTGGTTGGAGACGTAGAGCTGGTACTCGTCGGTGGCGCGGTTGTAGCTGCCGATGACAGCGCGCGGCTCCATGGCGTTGGGCACCAGGCGGTTGTTCACCAGGTCCAGCTTCGTCACATGGGCGGCCTGGGCAAAGGCCGCGTCCACCTGGGCCTTGTCGCCCAGCGACCAGCTGTAGCAGCGGTTGTCAGGGGCGATCTCGTGCAGGGCCTCGGCCCGGGGGGCGTCGGTGACCTTGACGACGGCCGACAGCACCTCGTAGTCCACCTCCACCAACTCGGCCGCGTTCCGGGCCTGCTCCAGGGTCTCGGCCACCACCATGGCCACGTGGTCGCCCACGTAGCGCACCTTGCCTTGGGCCAGGATGGGGTGGGCTGGCTCCTTCATGGGGCTGCCGTCGGTGCTGGTGATCAACCAGCCGCAAGGCAGGCCGCCGATCTTGTCGGCCGCCACGTCCTCGCCCGTGAACACACCCAACACGCCGGGCGCGGCCTGGGCGGCCGAGGCCTTGATGGCGCGGATGCGCGCATGCGCATGCGGCGAACGCACGAACACGGCATGGCTTTGCGCCGCCATTTGGATGTCGTCGGTGTACTGACCGCCCCCGGTGAGGTAGCGGTAGTCTTCCTTGCGCAACAGCGGCGCGCCGATGTGCGGCAGCTTGGTGAAATCAGATGCACCCATGACTGAACTCCCAAAAAACGTGGAACCGACGGTCTAGCCCGAGCCACTGAGGGCCCGGACACGGGAAGATGGAGAAAACGCTGCGTCGAGCAAACGCTCAGGCCGCAGCCTTCATGGCCTGGGCACCCTGCTGCACCGCCTTGACGATGTTCTGGTAGCCGGTGCAGCGGCAGATGTTGCCTTCGAGCTGCTCGCGGATCTCGGCCTCGCTGGCGCCCGGATGCTGACGGCACAGGTCGAGGGCGCTCATCACCATGCCGGGCGTGCAGAAGCCGCACTGCAGGCCGTGGCACTCCTTGAAGGCGGCCTGCATGGGGTGCAAGGTGCCGTCGGCAGCGGCCAGGCCCTCGATGGTGGTGATCTCGGCGCCCTGGACCTGGGCAGCCAACACGTTGCAGGACTTCACAGCCCGCCCGTTGACCAGCACCGTACAAGCTCCGCATTGCGCGGTATCGCAGCCCACGTGGGTGCCGGTCATCTGCAGGCGTTCACGAATGAGCTGAACCAGCAGGGTGTGCGGCGGTGCCTCCACCTGCCGTGTTTTGCCGTTGACCTTGAGTTCGATGTGCATGAGGAAAACGCTCCTGTGAGTAGTCGGGTGGCCAGGACCCGAAAAAAGGCGGTGACCCAGCACCGCCAACCAATGCATTGTTCGACCCAGGGACGCAATGGCGTCTAGGTCAAACCCCTAGCCTGCCTCAATGCTTGTGCGCCGGTCCATGCTCGCGGTGGGCGGCGGCGCCGGGCGCGCTGAGCAGGACAGGCACAGACACCTGAAGCTGGCTAGTCTGACCCTGCGCATTTTGCAGGATGAGCGTGACCGGAATCTGGGTGTCCTTCTGCAGCGGCTGCTTCAGGTCCATGAGCATCAGGTGGTAGCCACCAGGCCGCAGCTGCAAGGCCTTGCCGGCCGGCAAGTCCAGGCCGGACACCGCGCGCATGCGCATGACGTCGCCCTCCATCTTCATCTCATGCAACTCGGCCACACCGGCCACGGGCGAGCTAAAACCCACCAGCCTGAGGCTCTGCGGTGCGGTCAGGTTCATGAAGGCGCCAGTGCCTCGCTGGCCTTGCACGGTGGCGCGGGCCCAGGCACCCTCAACCTTGACGGCGGGGGCCTGCGCCAGGCAAAAGGTGCTGGCCAGCAGCATGGACAGGCCCAGGGCGGGGAAGGACAGTCGTTTCATGGGGAAATCCTTTCAGGGGTTCAGTGGTTCAGGGCTTCAGTGCTTGTGGGCGCCGCCGGCGGTGGGCAGCAGGTCCAGCAGAGCGGCCGGGGTTTTCAGGCGCGCACGGCCCTGGCCGGGCGCGGGCATCTCGCTCCAGTCTATGCGGCCTTCCACACAGACCTGGCTGACCGACCAGTACAGCGGACCGGCCTGGGTGGGCAGCTTGGCGTTTAGGGCGAATTCATCGTAATGCTCATTGAGCAGGTAGTCGGCCGGGCTGCGCGCGGTCCAGGTGATGCGCACCACGTCCTCGGTGACGGTGCGGCCGTGGTCCTGGTAGGGCTGGGCCAGGGTCGCGCGCTGGATGGCCAGGTCCCAACCAGCCTTGGGCATGGGCTTGGCGCCGCGCACCCCGTCGGGAATGTGCACGACGATCTGGCGGATGGGGGAGGTGCCGCAGCCGTGGCCCACCTTGAAGTTGGCTTTGTAATAGCTGCCGGCATGGGCAGTCTGGTGCTCCAGCGTGATGTGGGCAGATGCAGGAAGGGTGCAGACCAGGGCCATCAGGGCCAGGCCTGCGTGAAGACAAATCCGGTTCATGTTCAAGCTCTCAGTTGCTGGCGTCTGATGCACAAGACGCCTTTTGCAAGGCCCGGGCGCAGGCAATCAAGGAGCGCGCGGGCCACCAGGGAAAGCGCAGGCCGGCCCCGGAAGGGACGGGCCACGCAGCCAGGTCAGAGTGCGAGGGGCGGGCCGCGGATGAAGGGGCCGTGCGCAGGCGCTGCGGCCAGCACCACCGGCATGCCGGCAGCCGGCGCCTTGGCCGGGCCGCTGGCCTGAGGATCGGGGGAGACTGCAGGCGGCGGGGCCAGGAGGGGCAGGACACACAGTCCGCAATGCCCGCCCTCCCCGCTGGCCTGGCCGTCCGGGTGCGCACTGGAAGGCCCGCTCATGCTGCACAGGCCACTCCATTGGCCGCTGCGCGCCTCCTGTGCCAGCACGGAGGCCGGCGCGAGCAGGGCCGAGCACAGGGCCAGCAGACTCAGCCAGAAGGCCAGGGTTGTAGAGCGGACAGAAGCGGCGTGCACGGGCGGCATTGTAGAAGCCCGCATCAGGGGGCACAGGAGCGAAAGCCGCAAAAGCCCAGGTCTTGCCCGGGCTCGGCGAAGGCGCGGTGGCGGGGGCTCTTGAGGCGGGCGCGGGTGGCCGTGGAGCCACCCCTGAGCACCTTGGCGCGGCCAAACCAGGGCTCAAAGCGGCCTGCATCCGGCCCGGACACGTAGCCCGGATAGGGCCTGAAGCTGCTGGCCGTCCACTCCCAGACATCGCCCCAGCGAAAACCGCGGCGGCTGGCGGTATCGGCGGCGACTTCCCACTCCAGCTCCAGCGGCAGCCGCCGGCCAGCCCAGCGACACCAGGCCTCGGCCTCCCACCAGCTCACGTGCATCACGGGCTGCAGGGGCGAGAGGCGCGTGGGCACGCCAAAGCGTTGCTGCATGACAGCGCCGCTGGCCACGCCGATCTGCTCCACATACCGGGGGCCGCGCCGGCCGTCGCCAGCGACCTGCGCCTCCAGCCAGGCCCAGCCACCGGTCGACCAGAGTTCAGGGCGGTCGTAGGCGCCGTCGTCCACGAACTCCACAAACTGCGACCAACTCACCGGCTGCGCATCAATCTCGAATTCAGGCACCGCCACCGGTTGCTGCGGGCGTTCGGCATCGAAAGCAAAGCCGGTGGGCGCGCTGCCCAGCAGCCAGGTGCAGGCCGGCAGCAACAGCGGCTCACGCCGCACCAGGGCGGGTGGCGCGAAGGCCTCCAGAAAAGGCTTGTCCAGGGGCAGCGCCAGCGCCTGGGCGAGTTCCACCAGGCGCTCTGACTGCTCGTCTTCATGCAGCAGGCTCAGCCGAAAAAAATACAGACCCTCGTCGGTCTCGGGGGCATGCGCCAGCAGTTCAAGCGTGCTCTCCAGGGTCTGCAGCAGGTAAAAGCGGCAGTCCTCGAGGCTGGGCAACTCGAGCGCCCAGGAGGCTGTCGATGGAGCCTCCCACCAGCGGTCCGCCTCCGGCCAGACCGAGGCCAGGCGGGTGGCGCTGGCATCGGCACGCGCGCCCAGGGCGCGCTGGAGGTTACGGCCGACCCAGCGCTCCTGGAACCAGCCCACCTCCCCGAGCAGCCAGGCCAGCGGGGCCTGGCCTTCAGGCCAGGGGCCGGGTGGGCGCTGGGCCAGGCTGCGTTCGAGCTGCGTGGCCAGTTGCAGGGTGTGGTTGCGCGCGTCCATCAAGGCCAGCGAGAGCATGTCGCGCCCGGCCTGGCGGATGAGTGGGGTGTCCAGCCAGCGGCGGCTGTCCGCGCCCGGCTGCAGGGGGGTGGGGGCGCTGGCCATGGCGTGCAGCCGCGCGCAGGCCCGCCGGGCTCAGGCGACGGACTTCAGGTGGGGCTTACCGCCGCGCATGGGCACGAGCTCGCCGAAACGGGCGAGCACCGAGGCCTCGATGCCGGCGGCGTCCAGCCCCAGCGAGGCCAGCAGCTGGGCCGGATCGCCATGCTCGATGAACTCGTCGGGTAGCCCCAGGTGCAGGAGCGGCTTGACCACACCGGCCTCGGCCAGGGCTTCGGCCACGGCACTGCCGGCGCCGCCCATGAGGGCGCCCTCTTCCAGCGTCACCAGCGCCTGGTGCGAAGCCGCCACCTGCAGCAGCAGCTCGGTGTCCAGCGGCTTGGCCCAGCGCATGTTGACCACCGTGATGCCCAGGCGCCGCGCAGCCTCCAGGGCCGGGTAGAGCAAGGTGCCAAAGGCCAGCAGGGCCACGCCGCTGCCGGTGTGACGAATCTCACCCTTGCCGTAGGGCAGGCCCTCGAGGCCCGCCTGGGTGGGCACGCCTGCCCCGGCGCCGCGCGGGTAGCGCACGGCCACGGGATGGTTCTGCGCGTAGGCGGTGGAGAGCAGCTGGCGGCACTCGTTCTCATCGGCCGGGCAAGCCAGGGCCATGTTGGGGATGCAGCGAACGAAGGGAATGTCGTAGGCGCCAGCGTGCGTGGCACCGTCGGCACCCACCAGGCCTGCGCGGTCCAGGGCAAAGACCACCGGCAGGTTCTGCAGGGCCACGTCGTGCACCAGCTGGTCGTAGCCGCGCTGCAGGAAGGTCGAGTAGATGGCCACCACCGGCTTAAGGCCCTCGCAAGCCATGCCGGCGGCAAAGGTCACGGCATGCTGCTCGGCGATGCCCACGTCGTGGTAGCGCTCGGGAAAGCGCTGGTGGAACTCCACCATGCCCGAGCCTTCGCGCATGGCGGGCGTGATACCCACCAGGCGCTTGTCCTGCTCGGCCATGTCGCACAGCCAGCGGCCGAACACCTGGGTGAAGGTGGGCTTGGGCGGGGTGGCGGGCTTGGTCAGGCCCACGGCCGGGTCGAACTTGCCGGGGCCATGGTAGGCAATCGGGTCGGCCTCGGCCAGCTTGTAGCCCTGGCCTTTCTTGGTGACCACGTGCAGGAACTGCGGGCCCTTGAGCTGGCGGATGTTCTCCAGTGTGGGAATGAGCGAATCGAGGTCATGGCCGTCGATGGGGCCGATGTAGTTGAAGCCGAAGTTCTCGAACAGGGTGGCCGGCACCACCATGCCCTTGGCATGCGATTCCAGGCGCTTGGCCAGTTCAAACAGGGGCGGCGCGTTCTTGAGCACCTGCTTGCCCACGCTTTTAGCCGCGGCATAGAACTGGCCGCTCATGAGCTGGGCCAGGTAGCGGTTGAGCGCGCCCACGGGCGGGCTGATGCTCATGTCGTTGTCATTGAGGATGACCAGCAGCTTGCAGTCGGACACGCCCGCGTTGTTCAGGGCCTCGAAGGCCATGCCTGCGCTCAGGGCGCCATCGCCAATGATGGCCACGGCATGGCGGCTCTCGCCTTTTTGCTTGGCGGCCAGGGCCATGCCCAGGGCCGCCGAGATGGAGGTGGACGAGTGCGCGGTGCCGAAGGTGTCGTACTCACTCTCGTCGCGGCGCGGAAAGCCCGACAGGCCGCCGAACTGGCGCAGGCTGGGCAT
Source organism: Comamonadaceae bacterium (assembly GCA_947457975.1). Lineage (GTDB taxonomy): Bacteria > Pseudomonadota > Gammaproteobacteria > Burkholderiales > Burkholderiaceae_C > Polaromonas. The sequence goes on from CANGYC010000078.1 coordinate 8,560, forward strand.
GCGCTCGCGCCGGCCCGTCAGGATCTTGTGCGGATAGGTCTGGTGGCCCACATCCCACACCAGCCGGTCCTCCGGGGTGTTGAACACATAGTGCAGCGCCACGGTGAGCTCCACCGTGCCGAGGTTGGAGCTCAGGTGCCCGCCGGTGCGGGAGACGCTTTCGAGCAGGTAGCTGCGCAGCTCCTGGGCCAGCTTGGCCAGTTGCGGGCGCGGCAGGCGGCGCAGGTCGGCCGGGCTGTTGATCGTTTCGAGCATGGGGTGCATGGAGAGCCTCCTGTGCGCGCCGTCAGTAGACGCGGTTCACCAACTTGTCGGCCAAGGCCTGCAAGGGAGCGGTGTTTTGCAAGCCGGTGGCACGCAGGCTTGCCCGCGCTTGCGACAGTAATTCTTGGGCGTAATTCTGCGAGGGGCGCAGGCCCATCAGCGAGACGAAGGTGGGCTTGTCCTGGGCCGCATCCTTGCCGGCGGTCTTGCCCAGGGTGGCGGAGTCGGCAGTGACGTCCAGGATGTCATCGACCACCTGAAAGGCCAGCCCGATCGCGTCGCCATAACGGGCC
>CANGYC010000079.1 GCA_947457975.1 Comamonadaceae bacterium
CTTTCCGGTCTTGGTCGTGGGAGGGACGGAAGATCCACTGTTCTCCGCCGCGGAAATGACCGAGGTGGCCAGCTTGTTTCCCAACAGTCAGCTGGAACTGTTCAAAGGCGCTGGTCATCTGGCCTACTACGAGCGGCCCCGGCGCTTCAACGACCTGGTGAGCAGCTTCCTGTCAAGACAGCAGAGCTGATCGAACTTGCGCGAGGTCCTGGTCAAACCAGGAAAGCAACTCGCCTTCAGCGCCTGCCGAAGATCGCCGTGCCCACCCGCACCATGGTGCTGCCGGCCAGCACGGCCGCTTCCAGGTCGGCACTCATGCCCATGGACAGGGTGTCCAGCGGCGCAGGCAGCACGGCCGAGGTGTTGAGGCGCTCAAAGAGTTCGCGCGTGCGGCGGTGCACGGCCAGCGCGGCCTCGGTATCGGGCGACGGTTCGGGAATGGTCATGAGGCCGCGCAGCACCAGGCGCGGCAAGCGGGCCACCTCGCAGGCCAGGGCCAGCACGTCCTCGGGCGGCACACCGGACTTGGTCGGCCCGCCATCGATGTTGACCTGCAGGCACACCTGCAGCGGCGGCAGATGCGGCGGGCGCTGCTCGGACAGGCGCTGCGCGATCTTCAGGCGATCCACCGAATGCACCCAGTCGAAGTGCTCGGCCACCAGGCGGGTCTTGTTGCTTTGCAGGGGGCCGATGCAGTGCCACTGGAGCACCGGCGCCTCGGGCCGGACCTGCGCCCAGGCGCGCAGGGCCAGGATCTTGTCCACACCTTCTTGCACGTAGTTCTCGCCGAAGGCGCGCTGACCGGCCTGCACGGCCTCGATCACGGCCTCGGCCGGAAAGGTTTTGGAGACGGCCAGCAATGTCACCGATGCTGGCGAACGCCCCGCTTGGGCGCATACATTGTCAATGCGCTTGCGTACCTCGAGCAGCTGGGATGAGATGGGCATCCCCAAACTGTACCCCCGCCACCATGCCCCTTCATGACCTGCTGTCCCTGGCGGTCGAGCGCCAGGCCTCCGACCTTCACCTCTCGGCGGGACGACCGCCCTTGCTGCGCCTGCAGGGCGAACTGCAGCCGCTGGACCTGCCGCCCCTGGAGGCCGGGCAGGTCGAGGCTATGCTGCGCGAGTTGCTCACGCCCGAGCAGTTCACCCTCTGGCAAGAGGCGCTGGACGTGGACGGCGCCCTGGAGTGGCCGGGGCTGGGGCGCTTTCGCTTCAATGCCTTCGTCCACCAGCGGGGGCCCGGGGTGGCGCTGCGGCGCATTGCCGCGCGCATCCCAAGCCTGGCCGAGCTGGGCGCGCCCCAGGCCCTGGCGGAGCTGGCACTCAAGCCGCACGGCCTGGTGCTGGTGACCGGCCCCACGGGCTCGGGCAAGTCCAGCACCCTGGCGGCCATGCTGGCGCACCTGCGCAGTCACCGGGCCAGCCATGTGATCACCATTGAGGACCCGATCGAGTTCATCCATCCGGCGAGCCCGGGCCTGCTGCACCAGCGCGAGGTGGGCCTGCACACGCAGGGCTTCGCGCAAGCGTTGAGGGCCGCCCTGCGCGAAGACCCGGACGTGCTCATGATCGGCGAGCTGCGCGACCTGGAAACCATCCGTCTGGCCCTGAGCGCCGCCGAGACCGGACACCTGGTTCTGGCCACGCTGCACACCGCCAGCGCCCCTCAGGCCGTGGACCGCCTGGTGGATGTGTTCCCGCCCGGCGACAAGGAGCTGATCCGCGGCATGCTGGCCGAGGCCTTGCAGGGCGTGGTCGCGCAGGTGCTGCTGCCTTCGGGCCAGGGCCGGGTGGCGGCGCACGAGCTGCTGCTGGCCACGCCGGCGGTGCGTCACCTGGTGCGCGAGAACAAGGGGGCCCAGCTCTACTCCCTGATGCAGACAGGCGCCGCCCAGGGCATGGCCACGCTGGACCAAGCCCTGGCCGATCTCGTGCGGCGGCGCTTGGTTATTCCAGCCGAGGCCCGGCGCCTGGCGCGCAACCCTGGCAACATGCCGGTCTGAACCGCGGGCACCGGCCATCGGGCCCGCTTCCACACCACAACAACGAGAGAACAACAAAACATGAGCACCTCTTCCGTGAACCCCCGCAGCTACGACGCCGTGCCCTCCCAGAAAGTGGCCTTCCTGGGCCTGGGCGTGATGGGCTTTCCCATGGCCGGGCACCTGGCGCGTGCCGGCCACCAGGTGACGGTCTACAACCGCACGGCGCCCAAGGCCCAGGCCTGGGTTGCCGAATTCGGTGGCACGGCCGCCGCCACCCCGCGCGAAGCCGTCCAAGGCGCCGACCTGGTGTTTTGCTGCGTGGGCAACGACGACGACCTGCGCTCGGTGGTGCTGGGCGAGAACGGTGCCCTGGCCGGCATGAAGCCGGGTGCCGTGTTCGTGGACCACACCACCGCCTCGGCCCAGGTGGCGCGCGAACTCTTCGCCCTGGCGAAATCCAAAGGCCTGCACTTCGTGGACGCCCCTGTCTCGGGCGGCCAGGCGGGCGCGCAAAACGGCATGCTCACGGTCATGTGCGGCGGCGAGTCAGCGGCCTTCGAACGGGCCCGGCCCGTGGGCCTGGCGTTTGCCAAGGCCTTCACCCTGATGGGTGACAGCGGCGCGGGCCAGCTCACCAAGATGGTCAATCAAATCTGCATTGCCGGCCTGGTGCAGGGCCTGAGCGAGGCCGTGGCCTTTGGCCAAAAAGCCGGCCTGAACATGGAACAGGTGCTGGACGTGATCGGCAAGGGCGCGGCGCAGAGCTGGCAGCTGGACAACCGCGGCAAGACCATGGCCGCTGACCAGTTCAACTTCGGCTTCGCGGTGGACTGGATGCGCAAGGACCTGGGCCTGGTGATGGACGAGGCCAAGCGCAACGGCGCACGCCTGCCCGTCACCGCCCTGGTGGACCAGTTCTATGCCGACGTGCAGGCCATGGGCGGCCAGCGTTGGGACACCTCCAGCCTGATCAAGCGGCTGCGTTGAACCCTGCCAGCCCAAGAAAAAACGGCCCCTCGGGGCCGTTTTCAATGGCGCGCTCGCCCGCTCAGAGCTTGACGGGCAAAGAGGGCTGCAACTTCCTGAGCTCCTCCTCGCTGAGGATCTCGAAGATGCGCACCACACGCTGCACGCCCGAAATGGAACGGGCTGCCTCGGTGGCTCGGTTGGCCTCGGCCTGGGTGACGCGGCCCATGAGGTAGACCACACCGCGCTCGGTGGTCACGTTGACGGCGTTGACCTGCACCTTCACGTCGATCAGCGCCGCCTTCACGCGGCCGGTGATCAGCGTGTCGCTGGAGCGGTCCCACAGCGACGGGGTGTTGGCCACGGACAGCTCGTTGACCACGGCGCGCACGTTGTCCACGCGGCTGACCTGGCGCTCCACGATCTCCTTGTCCTGGGCGTTGGGCACCTCGCCGGTGAGCAGCACCTGGCGGTTGTAGCTGGTGATGTCCACGCGCACGCGGGTGCCCACTTGCTCGCGGATGATGTTGCGGGCGCGGACCTCGATGGTCTGGTCTTCGATCAGGATACCGGGGGTGCGGCGGTCACTGACCACCAGCGCCGTGCCGGCGGCGCCACCAATCAGCAAGGGCGCGCAGCCCGAGAGTGCCGCTCCCAGCAGGGCAGCCGCGGCGGTAGCAAGGGTCAGTCGTTTCAGGGAAAAAGTCATTCGGGAGTCTCCTGGTCACCAAGAAGTTGGGCGTCCACGCCGTCGCAGATGCAGTGCAGGGCCAGGAGGTGAACCTCCTGGATGCGCGCGGTGCGGTCGTGCGGCACGCAGATATGGACATCGGTTTCACGCAGGGCTTGGCCCATCTTGCCGCCGCCCTTGCCGGTGAGCGCCACCACGGTCATCTCGCGCTCGTGCGCGGCCTCAATAGCGGCCAGCACATTGGCCGAGTTTCCGCTGGTGCTTAGGGCGAGCAGCACGTCGCCGGGGCCGCCCAAGGCGCGCACCTGTTTGGCAAACACCACGCTGAAGTCGTAATCGTTGGCAATGGCCGTGAGGATGGAGCTGTCGGTGGTCAGCGCGAGAGCCGCCAGTTCGGGCCGCTCGCGCTCGTAGCGGCCCACAAACTCGGCGGCGAAGTGCTGCGCATCGGCGGCCGAGCCGCCATTGCCGCAGGCCAGCACCTTGCCGCCGCTGGTCACACTGGCCAGGATGGCCTGCACGGCATCGGCAATGGGCTTGGACAGCACCTGCGAAGCCTGGTACTTCAGGTCGGCGCTGTCGACGAAATGTTGTTGTATGCGTTGTTCCAGCATGGTCCGCAATGATACCGGCTGGCCCGTACCCGGCCGGCGGGAAGGGGGCGGGCGCTCAGGTCGCGTCGAAAGCCGCGCGCAGCCAGGTGATGGCCGGCTGGGCCTCGAGGGGGCCGTCGATGAGCAACACGTCGAAGCGGCAGGGCGGCGGGCTGGGCAGGCGCATGAGGTAGTGGCGCGCGGCCAGTACGATGCGCCGCTGCTTGAGCGCGCCCACACTGGCGCCAGCACCGCCAAAATCGCGCCCGCTGCGCTGGCGCACCTCCACGAACACCAGGGTGCCGTCGGCCTCGCGCATGACCAGGTCAATCTCGCCGCCGCCGCGGCCTGGGGTCTTGAAATTGGCCGCCACCCAGCGCAAACCCTGTCGCTCGAGGTAGCGCCTGGCCCAGGCTTCAGCCGCATCGCCGCGGCGCTTGGTGGTAACCTGACCGGCCGTCGCAGCCTCGGTGGCCGCGGCCGGTTTGCTCTGCTGTCTGGACAATCCCATTGAACGCCTCTTTCGACCTGGCCCGGGACGCGGCCCGCGCCGCAGCCGGACTTCAAACCTATCCCACGGGCGCACTGTACGTGGTGGCCACCCCCATCGGCAACCTGGCCGACATCGGCCTGCGGGCCCTGCATGTGCTGGACCTGGTGGATGCGATTGCCTGCGAGGACACCCGCCATACGCAAGGCCTGCTCAAGCTCTACGGCATCGCCAAGCCCCTGCTGCCCGTTCATGAACACAACGAGGCCGAGGCGGCGGTTCAGGTGCTGCAGCGGCTGCAGGCGGGTGAACGTGTGGCCTATGTCAGCGACGCCGGCACCCCAGCGGTGAGCGACCCCGGCGCGCGCCTGGTGGCCGCCGCCCGCGCGGCGGGCCTGAAGGTCGTCCCCCTGCCCGGCGCCAGCAGCGTGACGGCGGCGCTCAGCGTGGCCGGTCTGAGCGGCAGCAGCGCTTTTGCATTCGCTGGCTTCCTGCCCAGCAAAAGCTCAGAACGTGAAGAGGCCGTGCGCAGCATGGCCAGCGAGGCACGGGCCGTGGTGCTGCTGGAGGCGCCGCACCGCATCGAGGCCCTGGCCCAGGCGCTGGGCGTGCTGGGCGAACGCCGCGTGACCGTGGGTCGCGAGCTGACCAAGCAGTTCGAAGAAATCGCCACCGTGCCCGCAGCCGAACTGGGCGCCTGGCTGGCCGCGGGCGAGCACCGTACGCGGGGGGAGTTTGCGCTGGTGCTGCACCCGCCCGAGGCGCAAGAGCCGGACGCTCTGGCCGAGGCCGAACGCGTGCTGGGCCTGCTGCTGGCCGAGCTGCCGCTCAAGAGCGCGGTGCGCCTGGCCTCGGAGATCACCGGCGCGCCGCGCAATGCGCTCTACGAACGCGCCCTGGCGCTCAAGGACGCCGCCAAGGCCAGCGCACCAGCCGGCGAATGAACCCGAACGCTGGCCTGCTCTGGTGCGTCCTGCGCTGCGCGCTTAGAGCGCTCTGAAGTCGAGGCTCCCCGGGCGAGCGGAATAGCGCTGGCGGGCATCGAGCCGCTCGATCTGCACCCGCGCCGGCCGGCCCCCGTACACCTGTGACTTGAGCCACAGGCACTCGTCCTGCAAACTGGCTTCGTCCCTGAGCTGGGTGGTCCAGACGCGGTTGGCAGCATCCCAGCGGTAGCTGCGCGCCTTGAGCAGGTCCTTGGCTTCGAAGGGTGCCGCCGTGGCCTGCAGCCGAAAGGACGGCTGGCGCGCGGCCTGCACCAAGTGCATCAGGCCATTGACTTCGCCCAGGGGCAAGGTCGGACTCAGCACCGCCAGCAGGGCATGGCAGTCCATCTCGGCGCGGTGCGCGTCGTAGAACCAGCCCAGCTGCATGGCCAGGGCGCTGAGCTTGGCAGATTCACGGCCCTGGCGCTTCCAGTCGATGTCGGCAAAAGAGCAGGCCCAGTCCACCTCGGCGAAGGCCGGCAGACGGGCCTCGACAAAAGGCCGGTCAAAGCCCGCGTTGTGGGCGATCACCAGCTGCGCGCCGGCCAGCAGCTCGGCGATGCGCGCCTCGTCCAGGCGCTGGCCCTGCAGCATCTCGTCGGTGATGCCCGTGAGCTGCTGCACCTCGGGCGAGAGCGGCGCGCCCGGGTCTTCGAGACCGTCGTAGACCACCAGCGGGCCCGTGGGCTGGCCCGTGGCCAGGTCCAGATCGAGGGCCAGCAGGGCCAGCTCGATCACCTTGTCGCGTGTGGCATTCAGGCCCGTGGTCTCGGTGTCCAGCACCAGCACACGCAGGGTCTGGCCGGTGGCAGGCTCAGGAAACGAGCGCGGCGGATCCAGGCGGCGCAGCACGCGGTAGTCGGGGTGGCTGTCCAGGGTGCGAGCCATCTGCGCCAGGGCATCGTCGGGCACGGCAGGCGGGAACGTCAGCAAAGGCGGCACAGGTTCCAGCACCGTCGGGACGACGACGGGCGTGGGGGCGGCTTGGGCCGAGCGTTGGCGCGCTCGTGGGCGGGCTGGGGCCTGCGGCGCTGGCGCGGACAGGTCGTCAAAGCCGAAGCCCAGTTGCGAGAGGCCGGGAGGAGAAGATGTCATGGGAAGGGGCGGCAGAACGCAAAGATGGCCTGACGGGAGCTGGCGCGGCTGGCTGGAATCGAACCAGCGACCCTTGGCTTCGGAGGCCAATACTCTATCCACTGAGCTACAGCCGCATGCTGCGTGTCCGGGCGGCTCAAGGCCCTGAGAAGACATCAGAAGGCATTCTATCAGCCGACCCCTGGCGTCAGGGATTGAGGAGGGGCGCTGACTATAATGATCGGTTGCCGGGCAGCAGCCCCGCATCCCTGACACCCTGTTTTTGAGGACGCCATGAGCGCTAACGACCACACGACGGCCCACGAAGAAGACCACACCGGCCCCATCAAGACGCCCCAACAGCTGCTGCTGACGGTGTTCTATTCGTTTGTGATCCCCGTCTTTGCCATCATCGCCCTGGTTTATTTCGTGGCTTCGGCCAACAAGCCTGGCGCGGGCAGCGACACCTCTGAAAAAGCCATCGCGCAGCGCCTGCAGAAAATCGGCGCCGTCGAGATCCGTGATGCCAACCGTCCCCTGAAGTCGGGCGAAGAAGTGTTCAACGCGCAGTGCGCGGCTTGCCACAACGCGGGCGCGGCGGGTGCGCCCAAGACCGGTGACGTGGCGGCCTGGGCGCCGCGCATCAAAAGCGGCTTCGATCACCTGTGGAAGTCGGCCCTCAAGGGCAAGGGCGCCATGGGTGCCCAAGGCGGCGGCGACTACAGCGACGTGGAAATCGGCCGTGCGGTGGCTTATCTGGCGTCCAAGTCGGGCGGCAAGTTCGCTGAGCCCGCAGCCCCTGCTGCGCAAGCAGCCCCGGCGGCTGCAGCCGCACCTGCTGCGATGGCCGCTCCGGCCGCCATGGCAGCGCCCGCCGCCGCACCTGCAGTTGCAACAGCCGCCGCCCCGGCCGCCGCCAAGGCAGGCGCTGGCGAAGCGCTCTACAAGCAGGCCTGCATGGCTTGCCACGTGGCAGGCGTGGCTGGAGCCCCGAAGTTCGGTGACAAGGCGGCCTGGGCTGCCCGTAACAAATTGGGTGTGGATGCCTTGACCGCCAGCGTGATCAAGGGCAAGGGTGCCATGCCGGCCAAGGGTGGATCGGCGGCCTCGGATGCAGACATCCGCGCTGCGGTCGAATACATGGTCGCTGCCGCCAAGTAATTGAAGGCCGCCTGCGGGGTCTGCCTCGCACCGCCAACAAGCCGGTCACTGACCGGCTTTTTTCATGCGCTCAGGCGGTGCTTGGGCGCTGCGCCATGGGACTGCGCACGTAGCCAAAGCGCTGGGGCAACTCGCGGGTGGCCACTTCCACGGGCACCCACAGGCCCTGCTCCACAGCCTCGGCCGCCAGCACCATGTCCTGCGTATGAATCAGGCCGAAGCCCATATCGGTGTCCAGGTACAGGCGCCCATGCTCGTCGATGACGCAGCGCTGCAAACGCGCCGACGCACCGGTGTGCGCCCACACCGTGAAGTCGGAGGCGATGCGCCAGACCAGCGGCGTGGCTTCAAGCTCGACATACACACGTTGCGGGCCGTTCTGGAAGAACCACCTACCGGCCTCGTCCGCTTCGTAGTTGCGCTCAATGAATTCGATCAGCTTGTCATGGCGCAGCAGGGCGCCGCGGCTGGCCAGTGAACTGCCCGGCCCGACAAAGGGCCCGGCGGCCTGCGTGGCGTCGTCGCGCATGAACCATTGGCCACGCGCATCAAGCCCCAGCCAGCCGTAGCAGGCAGGAACATTGGGCCATTTGGCCAGCGCAGCCTTGACGATCTCATCCATGAAGCGGGCCTAGAGGAAAAGAGCCAGCAGACCCGATTGTGTCGTGCTGCAGCCCATGCGACTCGGCTGAACGGCCGCGTGATGCAGGCAGGTGCTGCGCCAAGAATTGAGCCACCGCCGTCGGCATGGCCAGCACATGCGAGGCGAGCCAGCCACCGGCGCTGGCAGGAAAGCCCACATGACCACCTTGGCGCGGTTGCCAGAGGGTCACAAAGGGGCTGACCTCGGCGGGTTTGGGCAGGCTCCAGGCCGGGATGAAGGGGTCATTGAGGGCATTGAGTGCGAGCGCCGGCACCTGGACCTGCCCCAGCAGTGGCTTGGCTGAGGCCTCGCGCCAATAGGCGTCGGTATTGCCAAAGCCGTGAAGCGGCGCGGTAAAGACGTTGTCGAAATCGTAGAGGTCGCGGGCGCGCAGCAAGGTGTCGCGCTCGAACAGGCCCGGATGCTGCGCGAGCTTGTCCAGGGCCTGGGGCACCATGGTTTTGAGGAACATGGGCGTGTAGACCAGCCGGTTGAAGCC
>CANGYC010000080.1 GCA_947457975.1 Comamonadaceae bacterium
CAGCCCGAGGTCGAGAAGGCGCTGCTGAAGTCGTTGCCAGTGGGCTGGATGCGCAATGCGCCCGCCCCAGAGAAGCCGCTGCTGGCCGTGCTGGGCGCATTGTTCGACAGCACCAGGGTGCCGTTCGAGACGGTGGTGGCGCCCGTGTAGCTGCCGTTGGTCGTGAGGGTGAGTGTGTTGCCTGCGTTTTTGGTGAGCGAACCTGCGCCGCTGATGGCCTGGGAAAGTGTGAGATCGTCCGAGCGATTGAAAACCAGGGTCGCACCACTGGCCACCGCGATGTGGCCCGATCCCAGTGCACCCGAAGTGCTGCCCGCGCCCACGGACAGCGTGCCCGCAGAAATGGTGGTGGCGCCGGTGTAGCTGCTGTTGCCATCGACAGTGAGCGTGCCCGCCCCCGCCTTGGTGAAGCTGGCCGAGGTGCCTGAAATCACGCCGCTGTACGTGCTGTCGCCACTTTGCGTGAGCGTCAGGCCCCGGCCCGTGGCGAGGGCCACACCGCCGCTGCCCACAAGCCCGGTGGTCGTGATGGCCACGTCGCCCGTGCTGGTGTTCGTGCTCGTCAAGCCGGCGTTGAGGGTCACGGCCCCGCCGAACAAGTTGATCGGCCCATTGATGCTTGCACCGTAGCTGGCGGCCACCGTGAGCGGCGCGGTGTTACCGCTCTTGCCCAGGGTCAGACCGGTCAGCGCGGTGCCCAAGGTCCAGCCGCTCGTGGAGAACCCACCGCTGTCAAACGAGGTCGAGCCGCTCAAGGGCTCGATGTTGAGCGTGCCTGTGCCCAATACTTGGTTGGTGCTGGCGGTGGCCGCCGTCAGGCTGTTGGCGCGCAGCGTGATGGCGCCGCTTTGCCCCGTGGCCGCCCCGATGGTGCTGGCGCCCTGGATTGCGATGCCTTCGCTGGAGCCGTTCAAGCCGGCGGTGCCAGTGAGCGTGAGGCTGCCCGAGGCAGATTTGATCGTGGCACCGCTTTCGATGCGGATGCCGTCGTTGTCGGTGCCACCGGCACTCTTGCCGCCGCCCGTTCCCGTGATGCTCACCGCGCCGCTGCCCGTGCCACTGGCGGTAGAGCCGGAGATCAGCACACCATGGTTGGTGGCGCCTGTGCTGCCACCGCCTCCGCCTGTGCCCGTGATGCTCAGTGCCCCGCTGGCGCTCACGGTCACGCCTTCGAGGGAAACGCCCCAGTTAAATCCATTGCTGGAGGCATTCGACGCGCCCACCCCGGTCAGGCTGACGTTGCCACCGGTGATGCTCGCACCAAAGGTCCGCACGCCGATGCCGTAGGCTCCCCCGGTGATGCTGCTGCGGCCGCGCAAAGATACTGCACCGGTACCTGCGTTGAGGCTGGTGTGGCTGTTGAGGTTCAGGCCTTGGCCACCGGTGCTTACGGCGTCACCCGCCAGTGGATCGGCATTGCCACCACCCAGCACGATGTCTCCACCGCTGGTACTGATGCTGGTGCTGTTGCTCGAGGTACCGGCATTGAGCTGGATCGCCCCCGCAGCACTGCCGTCGCTGTCGGACCAGTAAGTGACGCTGCCGCCATTGGTCGATACCTGCGTGCTGCTGTTCTGGGTGATGTTGCCAGCGGCTTTGAGCAAAATCGCCGCCCCGGACATGCTGCTGCTGAGGTTGGCGCCCACCGTGATGTCCCCGCCATGCAGCGTGATCGGGCCGGCGATGCTCGCACCGTAGCTGGCCGCCACTGTGAGCGCTGCGGTGTTGCCGCTTTTACCCAGGGTCAGCCCTGTCAGCGCAGTACCCAAGGTCCAGCCACTCGTGGAGAAACCACCACTGTCAAATGAGGTCGAGGCGCTCAGAGGCTCGATGGTCAGCGTGCCCGTGCCCAGCACTTGGTTGGTGCTGCCTGTTCCAGCCGTCAAGCTGTTGGCCCGCAGCGTGATGTGGCCGCTCTGGCCTGAAGCCGCGCCCAGGGTGTTGGTGCCCGAACCCTGGATCGCGATGCCTTCGCTGGAGGCGTTGAACCCCGCCGTACCCTCCAAGGTGAGGCTGCCCCCGGCCGACTTGATGGTGGCGCTGTTCTCGATCCGGATACCGTAGTTGCCCGTGCCGGAACCGCTCTTGCCGCCGCCCGTGCCCCTGAGGGTGAGGGCGCCGCTGCCCGTGCCGGAGATGGTGGCGTTGCGAATGAACACCCCGGGGCTGATACCGCCGGTGCTGCCACTGCCACCGCCTACGCCGGTGATGCCCAGCGTGCCGCTGGCCGTGACCGAGGCACCGTTGTCGACCGTGACGCCATAGTTGTGGGTGAAAGCGCCCGATCCGGGCCCGCCGCGGCCGTCGAGGGTGACGTTGCCACCGCTGACCGAGGCATTGCCATACATGCGCACGCCAATGCCGAAGCTCGTGGCGGTGGTCAGGCTGGTGCCGCGCAGGGACACCGCGCCGGCTCCGGCGTTGACGCTGGTCCAGTCGTCCAGGCTGACGCCGTTGTACGAGGATGCGCTGCCTGTGGCGTAACCGACCAGAGGATCCGACGCGCCACCGCCCATGACGATGTTGCCACCGCCGCTGGCGATGCTGGTGGTGTTGACCGACGTGCCTGCGTTGACCTGAATCAATCCGGCACTGTTGCCGTCGCTGTCGGCCCAGTACGTGATGTGGCCCCCGGTGGACGTGACGTCATAGCCTCCGTTTTGGAGGATGTTGCCGCTGGCCTTCAGAAGAATGGCGGCGTTGGCTTGGCTGCTGGCCAGGTTGGCCGAGAGGTTGATGTCGCCACCGTACAGGGTGATCGGGCCCGCAATGCTGGCGCCGTAACTGGCCGCCACCGTGAGCGTTGCGGTGTTGCTGGCCTTGCCCAGGGTCAGGCCCGAGAGAGTGGACCCAAAGGTCCAGCCGCTGGTGGTGAACCCACCGCCGTCAAACGAGGTCGAGGCGCTCAGGGGCTCGATGGTCAGCGTGCCCGTGCCCAGCACCTGGTTGGTGTTGCCTGTACCAGCCGTCAAGCTGTTGGCCCGCAAGGTGATGTGGCCGCTCTGGCCCGAAGCTGCGCCCAGCGTGTTGGTGCCCGAAGCCTGGATCGCGATGCCTTCGCTGGACGCGTTCAAGCCCGCCGTGCCCACCAGGGTAAGGCTGCCTGAGGCGGATCTGATCGCCGCGCCGTTTTCGATGCGGATGCCGTCGTTGTCGGTGCCGCCTGCGCTCTTGCCGCCGCCCGTGCCCGTGAGGGTGACCGCGCCGCTGCCCGTGCCACTGGCGGTAGAGCCGGAGATCAGTACGCCATAGTTGTTGCTCCCCGTGCTGCCACCGCCTCCGCCATTGCCCGTGATGCTCAGCGTGCCACTGGCCGTGACGGCACCGCCGCCTTCGAAGGAAACGCCCCAGTTGAAGCCATTGCTGGAGGCATTCGACGAACCCACCCCGGTCAGGCTGACGTTGCCACCGGTGATGCTCGCACCAAAGATTCGCACGCCGATGCCATAAGCGCCCCCGGTGACGCTGCTGCTGCCCCTCAAGGACACTGCGCCCGCACCTGCGTTGAGGTTGGTGTGACTGTTGAGATTCACACCATGGCTGCTGGGGTTGAGCGCGTAACCCGACAAGGGATTCGAACTGCCGCCGCCCAACACGATGTCGCCACCGCTGGTGCTGATGCTGGTGCTGTTACTGGAGGTGCCCGAATTGAGTTGAATCGCTCCCGCACCACTGCCGTCGCTGTCGGACCAGTAAGTGACGCTGCCGCCGCTGCTCGAGACCTGCGTGCTGCTGCCCTGCGTGATGCTGCCGGCGGCCTTCAGAAGAATGGCGGCATTGGCCTGGCTGCTGGTCAGATTGGCTGAAAGGTTGATATCGCCGCCGTACAGCGAAATCGGGCCGGCTGCACTCAGCGCCGCGTTGATGGCAATGTTCGAGGTGTTGGTGCTCTTGCCAAGGGTGATGGCGCTGTGGCTGCTGCCCAGGGTGTAGGCCGAGCCCAGGGTGAAGGTGGCGGCGGTGGATGCGCCCACCACAAAGCTGTTGCCACGGGGCTCGATCGTCAGGGCGCCGCTGCCGCCCATGTTGAGGTAGCCGCTGGCGACATTGCTATCCGACACCGAGCGGCCGCTGAGGGTGAGGTTGCCGCTGTAGCTGTTGGTGCCGTCAAAGCCCATCCAAAACTTGCCCCAGTTGCTGCCATTGAACTGGATGCCGCTGTTGTCGGTGCTGGTGGCGCTGGGAACATCGCCCTGAAGGGTAATATGACCGGTGCGCGAAACGACCTGAACGCTGGGGTTGCTCACATCGTCGTTCAAGGGCTTGGCGGTGGACAGACGCACACCCGACTGGTTGGTGCTGGTGTTGTTGGAGGTACCGCTGATCGAGATGTCACCCGCCACCGTGGAGACCACGGTGGAGGCATTCGGGCCATAGGCCCGCAGGCTCACGCCCACCCGTTCATTGTTGTCATGACTATGCGTCCCTGTGGTGCCGGTGATGGTGATACTTCCACCGGTGGCACCTGTGGTTTTGACCGTGCTGTTGTAGAGGCGCACACCATGACCGCCACTGCCGGCACTGATGTCCGAAGCGGCTTCGCCGCCGGTCAGATTAATGCTGCCGGTGCTGGTCTGCAGGGTACTGCTGTTGACGGCAATGCCATAAATCACGGGATAGGCCGCCAGGGTGCCTGACAAGGCCCGCAACTCGCCCTTGACCGTGAGATGACCGCCTGCGGTGTTGATGTCGCTGCTGTTGTGGATCAGCACACCATAGCGGTCCTCAGCGGTTTGGTAGCGGTTGCTCCGCCCCGCCAAGTAGACCTCACCGCCGGCGGTGGTGACACCCGCGTTGTTGAGGTTGACGCCCTCATAAATGAGAGTAGTGCCGGCGCTGCCAGCCCAGCCCGTTCCCACGCTCAGGCCATTCCAGCTGTTGGAGCCATTGGCCGTGCCCCAGCCATTGCCGCCCATCCACACGTGGCCGCCATTGGTGGTGAGCGTCACACGCGAGGAACTTCCATCCAAGTAGATCGCCCCGTTGTTGGCGTTGTCGTCATCGGCGATGAGCACCAGATTGAGCTTGTTGCTGGTGGAGCTGATTTGAACCCCGCTGTTGATGCGGATGTCCCGCGCGGCCCGCAAGGTCAGGGTGGCGTCTCCTCCCAGGGTCTTGCTGATGTTGGCGCTGACCGTGATGTCGCCCAAGTCCGCGCTGTTGGTGCTGCCGCCGTAGCTGGTGTTGGACGTGGAGGTGCTCACCTCCACCGAGGTGCCGCTGTTCAGGCCCGAAGAGGCGCTGCCCACGATGCTGGCCGCGGCCGTCGAATCGATGGTGTAGTTGTAGGGGTCGATCAGCCACAGGCCGCCCTGGCCGCGGTCGGCCCCGGCGTTGATGCGCACGCCCTCGAGTTCCACCGTATGACCGGAGGTCTCTACCCGTCCGCCCTTGCCGCCCAACACGCCACCTCGTGCCAGCACCGTGCCGTGCACAGCCGTGAGTCCGCCACGGCGGTGGATGTCACTCCAGAGCACCACGGTGCCGCCCTGGCCCTGCTCGAGACCACTGGCATTGATGAGCACCTCGCTGCCCATCCTCAAGGTGCTGGCCTGGTACACGCCATTCGTGCCCTGCCAGTCGCCGCCCACCCGCACCGTGCCGCCGCCGGTGGCGCCCGCAGCATCGATCTGCGTCGTGTCGTTCAGGCTCAGGTGATCGCCCAGCAAGGTGGTACTACCGCCCTGCCCCCGGCGGCCCCGGGTGGACAAGGTGCTGTGCCCCATGAGGGCCAAGCGCCCTTGGCCGGGAACATCCGGTACCGGTTGAGGCTTGTCGGGCTGCGCCGCGCTGGCTGCACGCAGGTTGATCGTGCCGCCCTGCCCGCCACTGGCATCGAGCACCGCCTCACGCAGCTCGATGTCGCCCTGGGCCTGCACCTCCACGTGGCCCCCTTGGGTGGCTGGGCTGCTTCCAGTCTCCACCACAGGGGTGGTGGCTGGGCTGATTCCTGCCTCGACCACAGGGCTGGTGGCTGAGGCATCGTGCGTGGCCGACACGTCCACCCGCCCCTGCAGCTGCACGCTGCCGCTGGCCTGGATGCTCAAGCTGCCACCCTTCTGCGGGGCGCTGAGGTCGATGCGGCCCGCCTCGGTCTGGGTGAACTGCGCCGCCTCGATGCGCACGCTGCCGCCGGCCTGCTGGGCCACCCCAGTGGCGCTGATGTGGCCCGTATTGAGCACCTCGGGCGCGCTGATCTCGATCTTGCCGGCCGGCCCGCCCTCGCCTGCAGCGCTGCTTGCGGAGGCGTTGGCACTCAAGGTGCCGGTGTTCTCCACCCGGCGGCTGGCTGAGAGGATGATTCGCCCGCCTTGCTGCTGCAGGCCGTTGGCCTCGATGCGCCCGCTGTTGCGCACCACCCCGCCGACCAGCCGGTCCAGCGACTGCGCCGAGAGAATGATCAGGCCACCGGGGGCCTGCACGGCATGGCGGTTGTCCACCAGGGCCTGAATCAGGCTGGGCTCCACCCGCAGGCCGGTCAGGCGGTTGTGGCTGTCGAACTTGAGGTCGACGGCCTCGCCTGCCGCCAGGGCCACGGTGCCCATCTGGGCAATGATGGCGCCCTGGTTGCGCACCTCGGGCGCCAAGAGCGCAATGTAGCCGCCCAGCGCAGCCTTGAGCTCGCCTTCGTTGACCACGCGGCCGGTGCTGCCCTGGCGCTCGAAGCGACTTTTACCGGCCATGAAGTCGGCATCGCTGATGCTGTTCGTGGTGGCGATCAGTCCGCCCACGTCCACCCGTGCGTCGCGTCCGAAGTACACGCCCTGGGGGTTGGTGAGGATGACCTGGCCGTTGGCCGTGATGCGCCCGAAGATCTGGCTGGGGTCGGCGCTCAGCACGCGGTTGAGCGTGACGCTGCTGGCACTGGGCTGCTGGAACTGCACCTGCGCCTGGCTGCCGACGTTGAAGCTTTGCCAATTGATGGCCGCGCGCTCGCTGCCTTGCTGGATGACCATGCTCGCACCGCTTTGGCTGATGCTGGCTTGGCCCGCGCGGAGCTGCCCGCCGGTTGGCAGGGCGGTGGGCGGCGGGGCAGTCTGGGCCACTGCGCCTGCAGCCCACAGCCCACCCAGCAGCGCGGCGGCGCGGGCGGCCTGGCGGGTGGAGGTGCAGGCCTTGCCGCAGGCGCGCACGGTCTCAGCCACGGCCACCCAGGCCTGCTTGGCGACGCTCCAGAGGCTGCGGAAGGTCTTGTTCATGGCATAGGCCTCACGCGCGCAAGAACGAGAAGGGACAACTCAGGCAGGCGCTGTGCCAGGACAGCATGGCGCGACAGGCAATGGAAAGGGGCCATGAACGGGCTGCCTGGCCTCAGAACTGGCGGCCGGCGGTGAGCCAGAACCGGTCGCGGGCCAGGGTGCCATCGCCATCGGTGCCACTGGCAGTGGGCTTGGGGTTGCTGTCGATGCGGCGCGCCCAGGTCAGCCGGGTGTTCCAGCCCTGGGCGTGGCGCCAGGCCAGGCTCAGGCCTGCGCCTTGCAGGCGAACACGGCTTGCCGGGTCGCTGGCATTGGCCGGCATGGCCAGCACCCAGCCTTGGTCGGCGAAGGCGCTGGCAGTCCAGGCTGAGTGGACACGCCAGCGCCACTCGGCGCTGAGCACCTGGCCGCGCTCACCCCCCTGCTCGCTGGCCGGGTAGGCACGCACGCTGGAGGCACCGCCGATGTAAAACTTCTCGGAGGAGTCCAGCACCTGCCAGGCCTGTTGCCCGTTGAAGCTGAGCAGCAGAGAGTGGTTGCCCCCCAAGTTCTGCTGGCGCGAGAACTGGTAGCTGATCTTTCGGTAATGGCGAGGAATCGTGTCGAGTTGGGTGTGGGCCCGCATGTCACTCAACTGACCCGAGAACACATGCAATGAAGCGCTGCTGACGCCGCCACCGGCCCAGCCGTCAAACTGGTTGCCCGACAGGCCCACGCGCGCGCTTCGGCTTTCATAGTCCGAGCGCAGCTGGGTGTCCTGGGTGAAAAAGGTCTTGTTCTCCACCCCGGCGGAGAAGTAGAGATTGCGCATGGAGGTGCGCCACAGAGGGTGACTCCACTCCGCCCCCAGGCTGCTGGACGTGCCATGAATCTGGGCCGCACTGTTGTAGCCCGGTCCGCGGATGACGCGGTAGCTCATGTCCGACACGCTGACCGACAGCCTCGAGCCCTGGTAGCCCACTGGGACGGACAAGGCCACGCGGGTGTAGTCGCTGCCTTGGGTGCGCAGCAGGTTCAGACTCAGCGATTCGCCCTGGCCCCCAGAATTGTGAACGGTGAGGTTGGCGGTGGCGCGCAGGCTGCCCAGGGACCGTGCCCCGAGGTTGTCCAGACCCAGGTCGCCATTAAACAGGGCATCGTCAGCGGTCTGCAGCACCAGGGCGGTGTCGCCGTCTGCCTGGCCCGGCACCAGGGTGCCGGCCACGCTCACGCCAGGCAGGTCGTCGACCAGCAACAAGGCCCGGTCCAGTGCCCTCGCGTTAAGGGGTTGGCCCACGTTCTGCCGTGCGGTGAAATAGTGCTTGATCGCCTCGGGCTGGACATGCTTTGGCAAAGCGCCCTCGAAGCGCAGGCCTGCAAAGCGGGCCTCCACCACCTCAAGGGTGATGGAGCCCTCGCTCACATCCTGCTCGGGCAGGTAGACCCGGGCCACCCAGCCGGCGTCACGGTAAGCCGCGGCAACCCTGTCGGCTGCGCGCTGAAGGCCCTTGAAGTCGAGCGTCTGACCGACAAACGCGCGGACGGCGGGCTGGAGTTGCTCCGAGGAGAGCAGGCTATTGCCTTCGAATCGAAAGCGCTTGACCTCGACGCCTGGGCCAGCTGTGGGCCGCCTGTCCAGAGGCAAAGACACCGGCGGCAATACCGCAGGAGGGGGAGTGAAGGCATCGCGCTGCCGCTCGATCTGCTGGCGAACCGCCCCGGCGTCCAGCGGCGGGGTGGACTGCGACCATGCACTCAAAGCCCCTGAAGCTGCCCACAAACCCAACAGCATTCGCATGACAAGGGTGTCTGGCATGAGGCTTTATTAGCAACAGATTGTTTCCAATTGTAATTAATTTTTATTTATTTAATACGAAAGTGAACCATGCC
>CANGYC010000081.1 GCA_947457975.1 Comamonadaceae bacterium
AAGCAGCTGTTCTGGCGCGCCGACTGAAGGCGAAAGCCGTCTGGCGCCTCACAAGAGTTCCTCGCTCATGCGGTCCCTGATCCGCATGCCCATGGGCCGGTCTCAGCCCAGTTAGCCGACGTTCAGGCTGCTGGCTCGGACCGCCGGATCCCCAGGCTGGGGCGCTTGAGCACAGGCCTGCCCAGCCTGCTGCGCGCATGGCATCTGGCACAGCTCGCGCTCCTGGAGCGCGCAGTTGCGGTTGAAGGTGACCACGTGGTCCACCTCGGCGCGGATGCCGATCCACTCGCCGATGCGGTGGTCGTGGTGGCTCGGTACGTGGGCCATCAGCAGCTGGCCACTGGCCAGCCGCAGGGTGTAAAGAAATTCCGAGCCCCGAAAAGCCTTGCGCAGGATCTCGGCCTTCACGGGCGCGTCGTCGTCGTGCACGATGTCGTCGGCGCGCAGCAGCACGTCGCATTCACCGCCCTCGAAGGCGCAGGGCAGGGGGCACTCGGCGACATCGGTCAGCGGCCCCATGGGGGTGTCGACCACCACCTGGCCGTCCACCTCACGCAAGGTGGCCGGCGTGAACACGCCATGGCCAATGAAGTCGGCCACAAAGCGCGTGGCAGGCCGGTGGTACAGGCTGTAGGCGTCTTCCCACTGGTGCAGCCGTCCCTCGTGCATGACACCGATGACGTCCCCGATGGCAAAGGCCTCGAGCTGGTCGTGCGTGACAAAGAGCGCGGTGGCGCCGGCGGCCTTGAGGATGGCGCGCAACTCGTGGGCCAGGCGCTCGCGCAGTTCCACGTCCAGGTTGGAGAAGGGCTCGTCCAGCAGAAGCAGGCGTGGCTGCGGCGCCAGCGCCCGGGCCAGGGCCACGCGTTGCTGCTGCCCGCCCGAGAGCTGGTGCGGATGCAGGCGTTCGGCTTGTTCCAGGCCCACCAGGGCCAGCACCTCGGCCACGCGAGCCTGCCGCCGGGCGGCGGGCCAGCCGGCCAGGCCGAAGGCCACGTTGCGGCCCACATCCAGATGCGGAAAGAGGGCGTAGTCCTGGAACACCATGCCGATGCGGCGCGACTCGGGCGGCACGTGCAGCGCCCCTTCGCTCACCACCTCCTCGCCCAGCCGGATGCGGCCGGCCTGGGCATGCTCGAGCCCCGCCACCGCGCGCAGCAGCGTGGTTTTGCCGCAGCCCGAGGGGCCGATCAGCACGCCGATGTCGCCGGCCGCCAGGGTGAAGCTGACCTGATCCACCGCCGGACGCGTGCGTCCGGCGTAGTGCACGCCGAGCTGGGATACCTCCAGGAACATGCCTAGATTCTAGGGCCGCCTGAGCCTAGATGCGTACAATTCTCATTTGCAATGGCTGCCCCCTACACGGGGCCACTGCCCACCATGCCCCTCCGCCCGCCAAGGGCCTTGCCTGGGATCCGATGTCGCGTCTGCTGCCCCCCGTCCTGCTGAGCCTGCTGCTGGCAGCCCTGTGCCTGCCGGTGCTGGCCGTGTTTGCCTCGTGGCTTCAGCTCGATGCCGCAGGCCTCCAGCTTCTGGCTGAGATGGCTTCGACCGTGCTGCCCGGTTACGCCTGGACCTCACTCGTTTTGTGCGTGTGCGTGGCCCTGGGCGTGACCCTGCTGGGCTCGGCCACGGCCTGCGCGGTGACGCTCTTCGACTTCCCTGGCCGCCGCACCTTAGAGTGGGCGCTGCTGCTACCCCTGGCCATGCCGGCCTACGTGGTGGCCTATGCCTACACGGATTTCCTGCAGTTCTCCGGGCCGCTGCAAACCACGCTGCGCCAGGCCTTCGGCTTGCAGGGGCGGCTCTGGCCCGACGTGCGCAACCTGGGCGGCGCGGTGCTGGTCTTCACCGTGGCGCTGTACCCCTATGTGTACCTGCTGGTGCGTGCCGCGCTGGCCGAGCGCGCCGCACACCTGATGGAGGCGGCCCGCCTGCTCGGCGCCCCCTTGGGTCGGCGCATCCGCGAGGTGGCTCTGCCGCTGGCCCGCCCGGCCGTGGCTGCGGGCGTGGGCCTGGCGCTGATGGAGACCCTGGCCGACTTCGGGGTGTCGAGCTACTTCGGCATCCAGACTTTCACGGCCGGCATCTACAAGGCCTGGCTGGCCATGGACAACCGCGCGGCTGCTGCGCAGCTGGCCACCGTGCTGCTGATCGTCGTGGCCCTGCTGCTCAAGTTGGAGCAGGGCGCGCAGCAGCGCCTGCGCTTTGCCTCCGCCCGCGGCGGGCGCGCTGGCTCCGACGAGGCCCGGCCCACGACGCTCCAAGGGCGCCGGGTCTGGTTGGCCTGGGCGGTGTGCGGCCTGCCGATCGCGCTGGGTTTTGTGCTGCCCGTGCTCTTCATGCTGCGCCCGCTGCTGGCCGGCTGGGGCGAGCTGCCCTGGGGCGCCTTTGTGCAGTGGTCGCTCAACAGCATCTGGCTGGCCGCGCTGACGGCCACCCTGGCCACGCTGATTGCCCTGGCGCTGGCCTTCAGCCTGCGCCAGCAGCCCCACGGCCTGGGCAGGTTCGCCGTCCGCTTGGTGGGCCTGGGTTACGCCATCCCGGGCGCTGTGGTGGTGGTGGGCCTGCTGCTGCCCGTGGGCTGGCTGCAGACCCTGGCCCCCCAGACGGCGGTGGGCGGCTGGATCACGGCCACGGTGCTGGGCCTGCTGTGGGCCTACCTGGTGCGCTTTGCCGCGGTGGCGCTGCAGTCCGTGGAAAGCGGCTATGCCCGCATTCCCGCCAGCCTGGACGACAGCGCGCGCATGCTGGGCACGGCCGGCTGGGGCCTGCTGGGCCGTGTGCACTGGCCGCTGCTCAAGCGCTCGGTGGCCGCTGCGGCGCTGCTGGTCTTCGTGGACGTGATGAAGGAGCTGCCCGCCACCCTGGTGCTGCGGCCCTTCAACAGCGACACCCTGGCTGTGGTCACCTACCAGCTGGCACGCGATGAGCGCCTGGGCGAGGCCGCGCTGCCCGCGCTGGCCCTGGTGCTGGTGGGCCTGCTGCCCGTCATGCTGCTCAGCCGCACCCTGCGTTCGAGCCGCTGAGCCTGGCCCCACGGTAGGCACCAGCCTACCGCGCTGCTGGGCCGCAACTGACGCCCGCCGGGCCAGCGCCATTGCAGATTGGGTGCTTCCTCATGACAACACTGACAAGGAGCACCGCCATGACAAGGATTCCCCTCACCCTGATCGCACTGGCCCTCTCCGGCGCGGCCCTGGCCCAGACCGCTCCGGCCCCGGGCATGAGCCGCGAAGCCCACCAGGCCCAGAAAGACCGCATCGAGGCCGACGCCAAGGCCGCTCGCGCCAAGTGCGATGGCATGCCGGGCAATGCCAAGGACATCTGCAAGGCCGAGGCCAAGGGGGCCGAGAAGGTGTCCAAGGCCGAGCTCGAAGCCCAGTACAAGCCCTCGCCGCGCAACGAGGAAAAGCTCAGGGACGCGCGGGCCGATGCCGCCTACGACGTGGCCAAGGAGCGCTGCGACGACCAGCAGGGCAAGGACAAGGACGCGTGTGTGCAGCAGGCCAAGTCTGCGCGCACCGTGGCCAAGGCGCAGGCCAAAGCCACCAAGGCCAGTGAGGATGCGGCGCAACCCGGCTCGGCCCGCACCGCCCCGGCGGGCACTGGCGCGGCCTCCGGCGTGACGGCCACCCCGGGCAGCGCTCCCTCTGGCATGCGGCCCTGAAGAGCCCCTGAAGAGCATATCTGGCCGCCCTGCCGGGTAGGCTCGGGGTGCCGAGTGCCTAGAGTTCAGGGCCTGTGCCGCACCGTCAGCAATGGTGAGAGTGGTGAGGGCGGGCAACGCAGCAGCATGATTTGCCGGCTCATCTCTTCGAAGGTCCCGGCCTCGGTGGGGCACGCGTCTGCGGCGGTGCCCGTCCGCCTTGTCCGCGCGGCCAGCCCGGCCAGGTAGAGCCGCGTGTCTTCGTCGGTCTTGTCGATGATGCGCAGGCCTGAGGGCGCCACAGCCGGTGCGGGCGTGCCGCTCAGGTTCACGAAGGTGATGCCTTCGGCCGTCTGCCGCACCATGATGGGCGGCAGGGCCGTGGGCTCGCCGATCACCGGCGTTTGCTGCACGGAATGGCCTGGCGAGGCCAGGCGCGCGCCCAGCAGGTCCAGCAGGGTCGAGGGCAGCTGGGCCAGTGTGGCGGTCTGGCGGGCGGCGGCCAGGCGCCTGTACTTCTCCAGCAGGTCGGGGCGCGTGCGCTGTGCCGCGTCATTGAAGTACATCAGCAATGGCACCCGCGCCATCTCGTGGCGAAAGCGCGCCGAGTCGTGCCCCATGCCGGCATACACCGCGTCGCCGTGGTCGGAGAAATACACCAGCACGCCCGGGCGTGGTGAGGCCTGCAGGTGCGCAATGGTTTTGCGCACGCTGTGGTCCACGTAGCGGATGGCTGCGTCGTAGGCCTCGATCTGCACGATCGAGGGCGCCGGGTCGCTGAGGATCTGCGCCCGTGGCAGCGCCTGCAGCTGGTCGTCGACCGGCTGCCTGAAACGCTCCGGGATGTTCTTGAGGTAAGGGCCGTGGCCCGCGTAAGAATGCAGAAACACCACCTGGTTCCCCTGCGAGCCCGGCGCCAGGCGCTTGAGTTGGTCCTCAAAGAATTCATCATCCCAGGCACGCTCGGCCGCCGCGTCGCTGCCAGGGCGTGCTCGCACGCGAAAGGTGTTGTCCGAATGCTTGAAGATGACCGAGGAGGCCTGGTCCCAGGAGCCGCCCAGGCCCTGGTTGCTGATCAGGCGTGGCGCCAGCCCGCCCGAGACCAGCACGTCCACCACCGACACCCGCCTGCGCTCGGTGATCGGCACAAAGGCTTCGGCCGGATCCATGCCGAAGGACAGCGCCTCCAGCAGCGAGCGGCTGGTGTGCGCATGCGTGGCGAAGACGTGGTCGAAGACCACCAGCTTGCGGTCCTGCGCGGCCAGGGCGCTCAGTTCGGGCGTGGTGGGCCGGGGGTAGCCATACAGGCCCATGTTCATCACCGAGGTGGACTCACCGATGTAGACGAACAGGTCCATGGCTTGCCTGGGTGGCAGTAGGGGCGGTGCTACCTGCGCAAAGCGCTCTGCTGTGGTCTGAAATTTCTCGGTGTTCTCCAGGTAAAAGGCCAGAGCCTTGGCCGTGGTCTGGTGAAAGGCCAGGCCGATCAGGCCCAGCGACAGCGTGAGCTTGGAGGCCAGGTAGATGCGCCGCGTGAAGCCTCGCCGGTGAAACACCCAGCGAAGGGAATAAAAACCCACTAGCGCCACCAGCAGGTAGGCGCCGAACTTCTTGGGGCTGAAGTCCGGCTGTATCGCTTCCTGCAAGGTCTGCAGCCAAAAGCGCGCCTCCTCCATGTCGAAGTTGCGCGTCTCGGCGAAGGAGTCGGCCCCCAGTGACTCCAGGTACAGCGTCACCGGCAGGTGAAAGCTCAGCCACAGAAGGGCCAGCGCGAAGCAGAGCGTGGCGCCGATCCAGCGGCGCTTGCTCAGCAGCAGAGCCGCGATAAAGGTCGCGCCGATGAAAAAAAGGTACTCGCCGCTCAAGGCCTCGAGTTGGAACAGCAGGCGTTCCCAGGGGCTGGGTATTGAATCGGTGCCCGATGCGCCCGAGAGCAAAGAATGGCCAAGGCCCAGAGCTGACACGATGACACCCTCCTAGGTGGAAGAGTCACTTTAGTGTTGCCTGAGGCCTTTAGATGTAGGACAGGGGCGGGGTGTCGATTCAGTCCAGACGTGGAATATGTTCCGCGGATGAATCGCTCAGGCAGGCCATGGTGCCCCATGCCTGGCTTTCGATGTGGTACCAGCAACAGGAATCGAACCTGTATCTAGCGCTTAGGAGGCGCTCGTTCTATCCATTGAACTATGCCGGCAAGGGTCGCGATTCTAGAGTCTTTGACGCAAGGCCCTGGCGCCAGGCGGCGGACTACCTTGGCCTGGCCTGGGAGGAATGGCCTTGCTTAAGAAACAATTGTTGACAGTTGCCAGACCCGTCACTAAAGTCAATTCGCTCATCAGTGGCCAAGGTGGATCTGCGAGTTCATCTCCTGCCCACTGGCTTGACCCACCGCCCGGCACCATCCGACGGGAATGACCCCATTTTGTCGGATCACACAGCGGGTGTTGCTGCAATCAGGCGCCGCTGCCTTCTTCAATTACTTCCTCAAATCTCGGAGAAACGTCATGGACGCTGTGAGTTCTATGTCCCTTTTTTGGATCGTCCTGGTCGTCGCACTGATTATTTTTGCGACCAAGGGCATCGTTCAGGTGCCGCAGTCCAAGGTGCTGCTGGTCGAGCGCCTGGGCAAGTACACGAAAACGCTCAATTCGGGGATCAACTTCATCATCCCGTTCATCGACAGCATCCCGGACCGCAGCAATCCCATCGATATCTCGGAGATGCAGCTGTCGATTGCCAACCAGAACGTGACCAGTGCAGACAACGTCCGGATCGTTCTGGAGATCCAGGCCTTCTACCGGATCACCGATGCGGCGCACTTCAAGTACCGGATTGAAGATGGACGGCAGGCCATCAAGACCACGATTGATGCCACAGTGCGGGCCTTGGTGGGACGCCGAACGCTGGATCAGCTGAACGCCGACCGGCTTCAACTGGCCTCCGAAATCGCGGAAGAGGTCAGGGCCACCTCGGCCACCTGGGGCGTCTCGATGAACCGTGTCGAGATCACGGATGTCCAGGTGGTCGATCAGGAGTTTGCCGACTCCATGCGCAAGCAGGCGACCGCCGAGCGTGAGCGGCGCGGCACCATCATCAATGCGGAAGCCGAGGCGCAGCGGATTCGGCTGGAGGCCGAAGCCGACGCTCACCGTGTGAGGCTGGAGTCGGATGCGCTGCTGTACAAGGCTCAAAAGGAAGCTGAAGCCATTCGCGTGACCGCAGAGGCCGAGGCCTGGGCACTGTCGACCAAGGGCGCTTCACTCGAGGCAGAGGGTGCCCGGTTTGCGCAGCAGAGTGAAATTTTGCGGGCCCAGGTGGATGCCCTCCAAAGCCTGGGCGGTGCCGACAATTCAAAGATCGTGGTCATCCCCTCCGACCTGGTGCAGACCGCCGCGTCCATGAGCCAGTTGTTGAGGAAGTCAGCGTGAGCTTCATCGAATTGCATGTCGTGTTCCTCACCATTGGTTTGCTGCTGCTGGTGCTGGAAGTGCTCATGGGGCTGACCCTGGGCGTCGCGCTGTCCGGGGCGGTGACCTTTTTCATCCTGGGCCTGGCGTCCTGGATGAAGCTCATCAGCGGCTTCAATGCCTACCTGGCGGTCGGTGGCCTGGTTTTTGTGGTGAGCACCTTCGTCGTCTTGAAGTACTTCAAGAACCGGGCGCGCCAGAGCCAGGAGAGTCAGGACGTG
Source organism: Comamonadaceae bacterium (assembly GCA_947457975.1). Lineage (GTDB taxonomy): Bacteria > Pseudomonadota > Gammaproteobacteria > Burkholderiales > Burkholderiaceae_C > Polaromonas. The sequence continues at coordinate 7,338 of CANGYC010000081.1, forward strand.
AACGACTATTGAGCAAGCCGGTGCGGGCCCAGACCCGGCCGAAGAGCTTCAGGCCTTGGGCGGGATGCCGCCGAGGTCGACCAGCGACTCCACCACCAGGCCGCTGGCCTGGTCGATCACCAGCAGGTCTGCACCGACCTGCACCACCTTGTGCATGTCAGGCAGGGGGCCCATTTTTTCCAGCAGGGCCGCTGGTGGGTCTTTGAGGTTCAGGCCGGCGGGCAGGGCCTGGCCGATCTTCCAGGCGCGTTGCGCCAGCGATGATTCGCACTTGCCGCCCTTGAGCGTCAGATCGGGTGGGCAGGGGCCGTTGCCCCGATTCGCTAAAAAATAGTCGCGCACAATTTCGCGCACTTTGTCGCTCAGGACGATCGGCTTGGCGGCCGGTGCACCTGGCGCCATACCCGGCACCGCCACCGGCATCCCAAGCACGGCGGGTGCCACCACTGCCGGCGTGCCCGGGGCCACCACGGGCGCCGGCCTCGGGGCCAACTCGCCGGCCCGCACGGTGTCACTGGTGGCGGGTCGGGGCGGGGGGGTGGCGCCGAACATCTGCACCAGCAGATCGGGCCGGTTCTTCAGCTTGGCCTCCAGCGCGCCGTCCATCAGGGCCATCATTTGCGTGGAGTCGGCCGTGCCCAGCCAGGCGCTGCGGTTGGAGGCCAGCAGGCGCAGCTGCTCCTCGCTGCAGCCGGCCAGGTTGCGGCGCAGCCAGTCGCTGGCCTGGCTGTGGCGCAATGTCGTGTCGGGCGTACCCAAGGCCATGGCCCTGAACTCGGACACCAGGCAGTTGGGCAGGGGCTCGGCCCGGCGTGCGCCCGGCCGGCCCTGGGCCAGAGCGCTGGCGGCGGCCAGAAGCAGCCAGAAGGCGGAAATCAGCAAGGGGCGTAGGGAGGTCATGGTGGGGGCGAAGAGCTGGCTTTCGTAAAGCATCGGCAGCAAGCCGCCGGTCTTGAGTGCGCCCCACCGTGGCCGGCAGGTCGCGGATCAAGGTCGGCATCTGCCTGGGGCTGATACCTGGGCGGTCTGGGCCTATTTCGTGAGCAGCCGCATGGCCTCGTCCAGCCCGCGCAGGGTCAGCGGAAACATGCGCTGGTTGACCAGCTGCTGGATGAGCGAGATGCTCTGCCGGTACTGCCACACGCCTTGCGGCTCGGGGTTGATCCAGGCGAACTTGGGGAAGGCGTTGGTCAGGCGCTGCATCCATTCGCTGCCCGCCTCTTCGTTGTTGTATTCCACGCTGCCGCCGGGCTGCAGGATCTCGTAGGGGCTCATGGTGGCGTCGCCGACGAAGATGAGCTTGTAGTCCTTGTTGTACTTGCGGATGATGTCCCAGGTCGGAAACTTCTCCGAGTAGCGCCGGCGGTTGTTCTTCCACATGAAGTCATAGACGCAGTTGTGGAAGTAGTAAAACTCCAGGTGCTTGAACTCGGCCTTGGCGGCAGAAAAAAGCTCTTCCACCCGGGCGATGTGCTCGTCCATGGTGCCGCCCACATCCATCAGCAGCAGCACTTTCACGTTGTTGCGGCGCTCGGGCACCATTTTGATGTCCAGGTAACCGGCATTAGCTGCTGTCGAGCGTATGGTGTCGTCCAGGTCGAGCTCTTCTTCGTGGCCTTCCCGGGC
>CANGYC010000082.1 GCA_947457975.1 Comamonadaceae bacterium
CGCGGATGCAGGCCGATGGTGGGCTCATCGAGCACGTAGCACACGCCCTGCAGGTTCGAACCCAGCTGCGCCGCCAGGCGAATGCGCTGCGCCTCGCCGCCGCTGAGCGTGGGCGCGCCACGGTCGAGCGTGAGGTAGCCCAGGCCCACTTCTTCGAGGAACTCCAGGCGGCTCTTGATCTCGGGCACCAGGTCGCGGGCGATGTCGGCCTCGCGGCCCACAAGCTCCAGGCGCTGGACCCAGGCGCGCACATCGCTGACTGAGAGGCGCGCAATGTCGGTGATGGACCAAGCCTCGCCGCTGGCGCTTTGCAGGCGCACGGCGCGGGCGTGCTTGTTCAAGCGCGTGCCGGCGCAGCCAGGGCACGCCGTGTCGGCCACGTCGTCGATGTCGGGCTCGGCAAAGCTTTGCTCGCGGCCTTTGTCTTTGTCGTCCTGCACCGAGTCGTCGAGCGCGCGGCGTTGCTCCTTGGTGAGCGCGACGCCCGTGCCCACGCAGTCGGGGCACCAGCCATGCTTGCTGTTGTAGGAGAAGAGGCGCGGGTCCAGCTCGGCGTAGGAGGTGGCGCACACCGGGCAGGCGCGCTTGGTGGAAAACGCATGAATGTGGCCAATGCCGCGCGTGGAGGCGCCGGCCTCCATGGCGGCCTTCAGGCCCTCCAGCGGGGCCAGCACATGCACCACGCCCTTGCCGTGCTCCAGCGCGGTCTTGAGGGCTGCGCGCAGTACGGGCTCGTGGGCGGGCAGCACCTGCAGGTCGGCCACGGGCAGCTCGATGGTGTGTTCCTTGAAGCGGTCAATGCGCGGAAAGCCGTTGGTGGGCAGGAACTCACCGTCCACCCGCAGGTGCGTGTAGCCGCGCGGGCGGGCCCAGTCGGCCAGCTCGGTGTACACGCCCTTGCGGTTGATCACCAGCGGCGCCAGCAGCCCGATGTGCTGGCCTCGGTAGGCCTTGAGCAGCTGGGCGGCAATGCTGTCGCTGCTTTGCGGCATCACAGCCGCACCATCGTGCACGCAGTGCTGGATGCCCAGCTTCACGTACAAAAGCCGCAGGAAGTGCCACACCTCGGTGGTGGTGCCCACCGTCGACTTGCGGCCGCCGCGCGAGAGCCGCTGTTCAATGGCCACCGTGGGTGGAATGCCGTACACCGCGTCCACCTCGGGGCGACCGGCCGGCTGCACGATGCTGCGGGCGTAGGCGTTCAGGCTTTCCAGGTAACGGCGCTGGCCTTCGTTGAACAGGATGTCGAAGGCGAGCGTGGATTTGCCCGAGCCCGACACGCCCGTGACCACGTTGAACTTGCCGCGCGGAATGTCCACCGACAGGCTCTTGAGGTTGTTTTCGCGTGCGTTGACGATCTGGATGGCGTTCGGGGTCTGACCCCGATTTCCGGGGCTCGCTTCGGAACCGAAGGAGGCGCGCTTGCCCTCACCCCTGCCCTCTCCCAGGGGGAGAGGGGGCGAATACAGCGGCATCTTTTCGGCTGCGCCGTGCAGCTCGCCCATGGCCTCGGCGTACTCGCGCAGGGCCTGGGCGGTGTGGGAGCTCGGGTGCTGGCGCAGGGCTTCGGGCGTGCCTTCGGCCACCACCAGGCCGCCGGCCTCGCCGCCTTCGGGGCCGAGGTCGATCACCCAGTCGGCGGCGCGCACCACGTCGAGGTTGTGCTCGATGATGATGAGCGAATGCCCGGACTCCAGGAGCTTGCGCAGCGCGCGCATGAGCTTGGCAATGTCTTCAAAGTGCAGGCCCGTGGTGGGCTCGTCCAGCAGGAAGAGCGTGCCCTTGTGCTGGCGCAGGGCCAGCGGCTGGCGGCTCACGCTGCTGGGGATCTTGGGCAGCTTGGCCTTGGGTGCGCCCTCGCCCTTGCCGGCCAGAAAGCCCGCGAGCTTCAGGCGCTGCGCCTCGCCGCCCGAGAGCGTGGGCACGGGCTGACCGAGCTTCACATACTCCAGGCCCACGTCGATGATGGGCTGCAGCGCGCGCAGCACCTCGCGGTCGTGGCGAAAGAGTTCGCAAGCCTCGCTGACGGTGAGCTCCAGCACGTCGGCCACGTTCAGCGTGACGCGCTCGCCATTGGCGCGGTGGCGCTCAATGCCCACTTCCAGAATCTCGGGCCGGTAGCGCTTGCCGTCGCAATCAGGGCAGCGCAGGTACACGTCCGAGAGAAACTGCATCTCCACGTGCTCAAAGCCCGAGCCGCCGCAGGTGGGACAGCGGCCGTCGCCACTGTTGAAGCTGAACTTGCTGGGCGTGTAGCTGCGCTCCCGGGCCAGCGGCGCGTCGGCAAACAAATCGCGCACGGCGTCCCAGGCGCCGACGTAGCTGGCGGGGTTGGAGCGCGCGGTTTTGCCAATGGGTGACTGGTCGACAAACACCACGTCATTGAGGTGGTCGGCGCCCAGCAGGCGGTCGTGCTCGCCCGGGGTTTCGGTGGCCTTGCCAAACTGGCGCAGCAGAGCCGGGGCCAGGATGTCCTGCATCAGCGTGGACTTGCCCGAGCCACTCACGCCCGTGACGCACACCAGGCGCTGCAGCGGAAACTCCACGCTGATGTTCTTGAGGTTGTGGCCGCGCGCGCCTTCCAGAATGAGGCGCGGCGTGTGGTCAGACACCGGGCGCTTCAGGCCCATGCCCACCTGCTTGCGGCCGCCCAGGTAGGCACCCGTGAGCGTGTCGGCGCGACGCAGCTCCTCGGGCGTGCCGTCAAAGACGATGCGCCCGCCCTTCTCGCCGGGGCCGGGGCCCATGTCGATCATGCGGTCGGCAGCCAGCATCACAGCCGGGTCGTGCTCGACCACCACCAGGGTGTTGCCGGCATCGCGCAGGCGGTGCATGGCCTGGGTGATGCGCCCCATGTCGCGCGGATGCAGGCCAATGCTGGGCTCGTCCAGCACAAAGAGCGTGTTCACCAGGGAAGTGCCCAGGGCCGTGGTGAGGTTGATGCGCTGCACCTCGCCGCCTGAGAGCGTGCGGCTCTGGCGGTCCAGCGTGAGGTAGCCAATGCCCACGTCGCAGAGGTATTTGAGGCGGGTCTGGATTTCTTCGAAGAGCAGCTTGAGGGCCTGCATTTCTCCCTCTCCCCCTGGGAGAGGGCCGGGGTGAGGGCCCGCGGTGCCAGGCTGGAATAGCAAATCAAAAAAGCGTCGCAGCCGGTCAATGGGCAGCTGCATGAGGTCGTGCAGAGACAGGCCCGGCAGAGCCTCCAGCTGCGCGCGGCTCCACTTCACGCCCACGGGCAGGAAGCGCTGGGCCGGCGGCAGCACCGCATCAGCCGCCGCCTTGCTGCCCAGGCGCCACAAGAGCGCATCGGTCTTCAGGCGCGCGCCACCACACACCGTGCAGGGCGTGTAGCTGCGGTACTTGGACAAGAGCACGCGGATGTGCATCTTGTAGGCCTTGCTCTCCAGGTACTCAAAAAAGCGATGCACGCCGAACCACTGCTTGTTCCACTGGCCCTTCCAGTGCGGCGAGCCCTTGATCACCCAGTCTTGCTGCTCGGGCGTGAGCTTGTACCAGGGCGTGTCGCGCGGAATGCCGGCGGTCTCGGCATGGCGCATGAGGTCGTCTTGCGCCTCTTGCCAGGCGGGGGTCTGCATGGGCTTGATGGCGCCCATGCGCAGGGTGAGCTTGTCGTTCGGGATCACGAGGCCCAGATCCACCCCGATGACGCGGCCAAAGCCGCGGCAGGTGTCGCAGGCACCCATGGCCGAGTTGAAGGAAAAGAGCGAGGGTGTGGGCTCGGTGTAGCGCAGGTTGCTCTCGGGGCAATGCAGGCCGGTGGAGTAGCGCCACAGGGTTTCAGGGCGGTCCTGGCCTTGCACGAACACATTGAGCCGGCCGCCATGCTTGAGCGCCACCTCGATGGCCTCGATGGCGCGTGCCTTCTCGGTGCCCTGCAGGCGGAAGCGATCGGCCACCACATGCACGGCGCCGGCCTCCTGGAAGGCGGCCTCCGCTGGTTCGTGCACCCGCGTGAAGCCGCTGGCGGCCAGCCATTGCTCCAGCTGCTCGGTGCTGGTGCCCTCGGGCAGTTGCACGGGGAAGGTGAGGATGAGGCGCGGGTCGTCCTGCGCCGTGCGGGCCATCAGCTCGGCGTAGATGGTCTCGGGCGTGTCGTGCCGCACGGCTTGCGCGGTGTCGCGGTCAAAGAGCTGGGTGGCGCGGGCAAAGAGGAGCTTGAGGTGGTCGTTGAGCTCCGTCATGGTGCCCACGGTTGAGCGGGAGGAGCGCACCGGGTTGGTCTGGTCGATGGCAATGGCCGGCGGCACGCCCTCGACCTTGTCCACCGCAGGCTTGTCCATGCGGTCCAGGAACTGGCGGGCGTAGGCCGAGAAGGTCTCCACGTAGCGCCGCTGGCCCTCGGCAAAGAGCGTGTCGAACACCAAAGACGACTTGCCTGAGCCGCTGGGACCGGTGACCACAGTCAGCTCACCCGTGCGGATGTCCAGATCGAGGTTCTTGAGGTTGTGCTGTCTGGCTCCGCGAATGCGGATCAGTCCTTGCGTCATGGCAGGCCCTTAGGAGGTGAGGCCAAACATTCTAGGGAGAGGGGCCGGCTGAGCAGCGCGCAAGGGTATCGCACAGACGGGGCCGCATCGCCGAGAGGGCTCGGCTCCTGCAGGGGCCCGAGTCTGGAATGCCAAAGGCCCGCGCCCTGGGTTAGGGAAGCGGGCCTGGACGGGGCGTTGGAGCTTACTTGGCGGCGGCAGGTGCAGCGGGCGCCGGGGCGGCAGCGGGTGCCTCTGCGGCTGGGGCGGGCGCGGGTGCAGGTGCAGCAGCCGGGGGATGGGCCGTGTCGCTGCCGTGCTTTTCGCCGCTCATGTCGAGCGAGTCGCCGCCTTTCATGATGACGAACAGAGACAGGGCTGCAAAGAGGATGAAGGCAATGGCGATTTTCATGGTGGTCTTCCTTGAGGGGATGTTCAACAAAAGGCCCGCAGCCCGGAGGCTGCAGGCCTTTCAGTGACGATCCGCAGGATCAGTCGTTGGCGTAGATGTCCACGTCCTTGGTTTCACGCACGAAGAGCAGGCCGATCAGGAAGGTGATGGCGGCGATCGTGATGGGGTACCAGAGGCCGTAGTACATGTTGCCGTTCTGGGCGACCATGGCGAAGGCGATGGTCGGCATCAGGCCACCGAACCAGCCGTTGCCGATGTGGTACGGCAGGGACATGGAGGTGTAACGGATGCGGGTCGGGAACATCTCCACCAGCATGGCAGCAATCGGGCCGTAGACCATGGTCACGTAAAGCACGAGGATGGTCAGGATGACCACGATGCTGACCTTGTCGACCTTGGCAGGATCGGCCTTGGCGGGGTAACCAGCTTCCTTCAGGGATTCGGAAATTTCCTTCTTGAAGGCGGCAATGGCAGCGACGCTCTCGGCGGTGAACTTGGAGTTCTCCACCTTGGCCACGGGCGCAGTGATCACTTTCTCACCGATCTTCACAGTGGCGGGGCCAGCTTCGGCCACGGTCACGTTGTCGTAGCTGACCGAGTTCTGGGCCAGGAAGCGCTTGGCGATGTCGCAAGACTTCGTGAAGTCAATCTCGCGGGCCACCGGGTTGCCCTGGAAGGAGCAGTCACCAGCAGGTGCAGACACCACGATCTTGTTCTTCGCCTGTGCGGCAGCCAGGTCCGGGTTGGCGGCCTTGGTCAGGGCGCCGAACAGCGGGAAGTAGGTGACCACAGCCAGCGCCATGCCAGCCAGGATGATGGGCTTGCGGCCGATCTTGTCCGACAGGGCACCAAACACCACGAAGAACGGGGTGCCGATGATCAGCGAGGCCGCCACCAGGATGTTGGCGGTGGCACCGTCGACCTTCAGGACCGAGGTCAGGAAGAACAGCGCGTAGAACTGACCGGAGTACCAGACCACGGCCTGACCGGCGACCAGGCCGAACAGGGCCAGCAGCACGATCTTGAGGTTCTTCCACTGGCCGAAGGACTCGGACAGGGGGGCCTTGGAGGTCTTGCCTTCCGACTTCATTTTCTGGAAGGCAGGAGACTCGTTCATCGACAGACGGATGTAGACGGAAATGCCCAGCATCACGATCGAGACGATGAAGGGCACACGCCAGCCCCAGTCGGCAAAGGCGGCTTCGCCGATGATGGTGCGGGTCCCCAGAATCACCATCAGGCTCAGGAACAGGCCCAAGGTGGCGGTGGTCTGAATCCAGGCGGTGTAGGCACCGCGGCGGCCATGGGGTGCGTGCTCGGCCACGTAGGTGGCGGCACCGCCATACTCACCACCCAGCGCCAGACCTTGCAGCATGCGCAGCGCGATCAGGATGATGGGGGCAGCCACGCCGATGCTGGCGTAGTTAGGCAGCACGCCGACGATGAAAGTCGAGGCGCCCATCAGGACGATGGTGACCAGGAAGGTGTACTTGCGGCCAATCATGTCGCCCAGGCGGCCGAACACCAGCGCGCCGAAGGGACGCACGATGAAGCCAGCGGCAAATGCCAGCAGGGCAAAAATGAAGGCAGCCTGCGGGTCCAGACCCGAGAAGAACTGCTTGGCAATGATGGCTGCCAAAGAACCGTACAGGTAAAAGTCGTACCACTCGAACACCGTACCGAGCGACGAGGCGAAGATGACCTTCTTTTCCTCGCCCGTCATTGGCCTGTTGGCTTCTGCTGCTGCCATTTGCGTCTCCTTAATCAATGGACATTGCCGCCAGGACTGGCGACATGGAGAGCACTATCTGCAGAGGGCCTGACCGGTTTCTGACGCCTCGAAAAGGGGGGACTTATAGAAGCTGATCCACAGCTTACAGACAGAGTAAAAACCCTTATTTCCCTTTTCTTTATATGGGAAATAGCCCATGCATAGGGTCTGCTTTCACTCTACAGGGCGACTGACACGCGTCTTCAGCCTAGGGAAAGTCCTAGGATAAAAAGATGTGACGGACCGCCTCAGAACCGCGGTCCAGCCCTTTATCGACCTTGCTGCATGCATGGGCACTGGTGGAATCCCCCTGCAGTGTTTGCCCTAGGCGGCAGACCTGAATAACCCCACAGTAAGTTTCGAGTCAGAGCTGATTTCGACAGTGGACGGGCTTATCCGTTCGCCTGCCCTCAGGCGGCTCGGAAACCCCTGCGAAAGACCCTGTGTGATCACGTTTCTCAACGTTGCCCAACTGCTTTTCTATATCGGCCTGCTGGCCCTGGCCGGCCAGGGCTTGCTCTATGTGCTCGCCGGCCAGAAGCGGGACAGCAACCTGTTCTACCAGCTGTTCCAGGTGCTCAACAAGCCCTGGATGGCGCTGGCCCGTCTGGTGTCTCCGGCCCGCGTGGCCGAGCGCCACCGTGGCTGGGTGGCCTTCTTCATCACGGCCGTGCTCTACATCGCCGTCACACTGGCCAAGATCGAGCATTGCATCAGCGCCGAGATGGTGGGATGCCGATGATGAGCCTCTCGCACCTCCTCAAGAAATGGCGCATGCAGACGCAGCTGCTGCTGGGCCAGCGCGATGCAGCCCTGCGCACCCTCGATGACATGCTGGCCAGCCAGCCCTCAGACAGCCATGCCCGCGCCAGCCGTGCGCACATTCGGGCGCAGGCGGGCGATTCGGCCGGGGCGCTCGCCGACTACGCGCACCTGACCAGCCAAGCCGATGCCACGGCAGCGCACTGGTTCAACCAAGGCTTCCTGCAGGAGGCCAGCGGCCTGGTACAGGAGGCCGAGCAGAGTTTCCGGCGTGCGCTGGCCCTCGATGGCCAGCTAGACCGCGCCTGGTTCGGGCTGGGCCTGGTGCTCATCCGCCTGGGCCGGCTGGACGACGCCATCGCAGCCCTCGAGCGCAACACCCAATTGCAACCCATGAGTCCTCACGCCTGGTATGAGTTGGCGCGGATTCATGAACGTCGAAGCAACCCTGAAGAGGTGGTACGGATCATCCGGCACCTCCAGGGCTTCGAGCCCAGCTTTGCCTCCCGCCTTGCGCGTGAGACAGGGGTGGACTTGAAGGCACCGGCGTCTTAGAGCGATCCCGTTGCAAGCGCAGGCACATAACACATACAAACCTGCCGGATCGCCCAGACAAGAGGGCCGTAGCGGCCGCAAAACCAGGAGACCTCCGTCATGCAATTGACAGAATCACATCGTCAGTATTGGCGCAAGAACCTCAACATCACCGCGTGGCTGCTCGCGCTGTGGTTTGTGGTGACCTTCGTCATTACTTTCTTCGCTCGAGATTTGAGCTTTACCTTCTTTGGCTGGCCCTTCAGCTTTTGGGTGGCCGCCCAAGGATCCCTGCTGGTTTACCTGTTCGTGATCTGGTACTACGCCCATGTCATGAACAAGCTTGACCAGGAACACGGCGTTGCCGAAGCGGAGGTGGATTAATCATGGCTGGAATGGCACCTGAAGCAGACGGCGGCGTGTTCAGCGCCAGCAGTCAAACTGCTTTCAAGAAACAACTGAACAAGGTTTACGCCTGGTACACGGGTGGCTTCTTCGTGTTCGTGGTGGCCCTGGCCATCCTCGAGCAGATGGGCCTGCCTCGCAACTGGATCGGCTACATCTTCCTGGCCGCCACCGTGCTGCTGTACGGCGGTATCGGCGTGATGAGCCGCACCAACGACGCCTCCGAGTACTACGTGGCCGGACGGCGCGTGCCCGCGATCTACAACGGCATGGCCACTGGCGCGGACTGGATGAGCGCGGCGTCCTTCATCGGCATGGCCGGTACGCTCTACCTCACCGGCTACGGCGGCCTGGCCTTCATCATGGGCTGGACGGGTGGCTACTGCCTGGTGGCGCTGTTCCTGGCGCCCTACCTGCGCAAGTTCGGGCAATTCACCATTCCCGACTTCCTGGGCGCGCGCTATGACGGCAACATCGCCCGCTTCGTGGGTATCGTCATCGCCATCTTCGTGTCCTTTGTGTACGTGGTGGCGCAGATCTACGGCGTGGGCCTAATCACCACCCGTCTGA
>CANGYC010000083.1 GCA_947457975.1 Comamonadaceae bacterium
ACGTACACATCACCGGGCTGCATGCGCCCGGCGTTCTCGCGGATCACGGTCTGGATGCTCTCGCCCATGCTGCCCAGGTGCACTGGCATGTGGGGCGCGTTGGCGATCAGCTGGCCCTCGTGGTTGAAAGGGGCGCAGGAAAAGTCCAGCTGCTCTTTGATGTTCACCGAGTAGGCGGTGTTCTGCAGCTGCAGGCCCATCTGCTCGGCGATGTTCATGAACAGGTTGTTGAACACCTCGAGCAGCACCGGGTCTACCGTGGTGCCTGCGGCATGGCGCTGCTCGCGTGGCGCCACGCGCGCCAGCAGCAGGTGGTCCAGCGCCGTGAGCTCGGCCTGCCAGCCAGGCTCCAGCACTGTGGTGGCATTCTTCTCGGCAATGATGGCCGGGCCCGGCAGTCGGTCGCCGGGCCGCATGTCTTCACGCACCACCAGGGCGGCGTCATGCCAGCGGCCGGCAGCGTACATGCGTACCGTCTCGCGGCGCGGCACCTCGCGGGGCGGCGAGAGCGGATGGCGCGGCTCCTCAGGCGCTTCGCCGGCCAGCACGGCCTCCACCGAGACCGCCTCGATCACCAGGCGCTTGCCCTGCATCAGGAAGGCAAAGCGCTGGCGGTAGGCTTGCTCGAAGCCAGCCTGCAGCGCAGCCAGTGCACCGGCCTCCTCGTCCAGTCCACCGGGTGCCAGGGGCACCACCAGGGCGGCATCGCTGCCCTCGTAACGCAGGTGCACGCGCGGCTTGAGCGCAAGTGCGGCGACACCCGGTTGCTGGCGCGCCAGTTCCAGATTGGCCGCCTCACCCAGGCCGCGCAGGCGCTCGCGCAGGCGCGGCAGGCTGGCGGCCTCCAGCGGCAGTTCCATGGCTTCCTCGCGGATCACGCTCTGGTCGGCCAGGCCCATGCCGTAGGCCGAGAGCACGCCGGCCAGCGGATGCACGAACACCTGGGACATGCCCAGCGCATCGGCCACTAGGCAGGCATGCTGGCCTCCTGCGCCGCCGAAGCATTGCAGGGTGTAGCGCGTCACGTCGTAGCCGCGCGCCACCGAGATCTTCTTGATGGCGTTGGCCATCTGCTGCACCGCAATCGCGATGAAGCCCTCGGCCACCTCCTCGGGGCTGCGGCCGATGCGCCCGGCCAGCTCGGCAAAGCCGGCCTGCGCGGCCTGGCTGCTCAGGGGCTCGTTGGCCTCTGGGCCGAACACGCGGGGAAAGTAGGCCGGCTGGATCTTGCCCAGCAATACATTGGCGTCGGTCACGGCCAGCGGGCCGCCGCGCCGGTAGCTCGCCGGCCCTGGATTGGCGCCCGCGCTTTGCGGGCCCACCCGCAGGCGCGCCCCGTCGAAGTTCAGCAAAGAGCCCCCGCCGGCCGCCACCGTGTGGATGCTCATCATGGGCGCGCGCATGCGCACGCCGGCCACCTGGGTGTCGAACTCGCGCTCGAATTCGCCGGCGAAGTGCGACACGTCGGTGGAGGTGCCGCCCATGTCAAAGCCGATCACCCGGGCGTGGCCGCCCAGCTGCGCCGTGCGCGCCATGCCCACGATGCCACCTGCCGGGCCGCTCAGGATGGCATCCTTGCCCTGGAAGACCTGCGCATCCGTCAGGCCACCGGAGGACTGCATGAAATACAGGCGCACGCCCGGCATCTCGCTGGCCACCTGTTCCACGTAGCGGCGCAAGATGGGCGAGAGGTAGGCGTCCACCACCGTGGTGTCGCCCCGGCTGACGAATTTCATCAAGGGGCTGCACTGGTGCGAGCTGCTCACCTGCGTGAAGCCCGCCTCGCGCGCCAGGCGCGCGGCGGCCGCCTCGTGGGCGGTGTAGCGGTAGCCGTGCATGAAGACGATGGCCACGCTGCGCAGCCCCCGGGTGTGCGAGGCGGCCAGTGCCGTGCGCAGCGCGGCTTCATCGAGCGGTTCTACCATCTCGCCGTGGGCGCCCATGCGTTCGTCGGCTTCGATCACCTCGCTGTAGAGCAGCTCGGGCAGCACGATGTGGCGGTCAAACAGGCGCGGGCGGTTTTGGTAGGCGATGCGCAGCGCGTCGCGAAAACCCCGGGTGGTGACCAGCAGCGTGGGCTCGCCCTTGCGCTCGAGCAGGGCGTTGGTGGCCACCGTGGTGCCCATCTTCACGCATGCGACCTGCTCTGGCGTAATGGGCTCGCCCGGCTGCAGGCCCAGCAGGTGGCGAATGCCGGCCACCGCCGCGTCGCGGTACTGCTCGGGGTGCTCGCTCAGCAGTTTGTGCGTGAGCAGGCTGCCGTCCGGCCGCTTGGCCACGATGTCCGTGAAGGTGCCGCCCCGGTCGATCCAGAACTGCCAGCGCTTGGAGCTTGAGGTGTTCATGCGGAAATCCTTCTGGCGCGCAGCATGGGGGTGTTCACAAACTCGCCGCGGACCGTGCGGCCTGGTCATATACCCCGGAGAGCATGCGAAGCAGACGGGCCAGCTCGCCGATGTCGCGGTTCAGGCCCTCGTCGGCCTTCAGGGCGTTGATCAGGCAGCTCTCGCGGATCTCGCGGTAGCGTTGCACCATCTCGAAACCCGCGTCGGTGGCCGAATAAGTAACGTCTTTGCCGTTCTTGCGCGAGGCCACCACGCCCAGGCCCTGCAGCTTCTTGAGGGCGTAGTTGATCAGGTGCGTGTCCTCGATGTTCATGATGAAGCAGATATCGGCCAGGCGCTTGTCCCGCGCGCGGTGCGTGACGTGGTGCAGCACCAGCACATCCAGCGGCGTGAGGTCCTTCAGGCCGGCGGCTGCCATGCAGTGCACCACCCAGCGGTGGAAGGCGTTGCCGGCCACGATGAGGCCGAACTCGAACTCGCTCATCTCGGCGCTGTGCGGCGAGACCAGGTGCGCTGATGACACGATGGGCGCACTCTGGCCCTGCATTTGATGGGGCTGGGAGACGGCGCCTTTCTTGGCCATGGGTTCACCTTTTTGGAGCGCGACGGCGCAGGATTGGCGAAATTATAGGAATCGTGCCAACAATTTGTTGATAAATTGTCGGCAATAAGGGAATGTACGTAAGGCGTTTTTCCCCGACCTTTTTAAAGTTGGATCACCGTTCCTCAACCCCTCACGGAGGCTCTTTCCATGAAGCGACGTTTCTTCCCCCTGGCCGGCGTGGCGCTGGCGATAACCCTCGCGGCAGGCACCGCCCAGGCGCAGACCAAATGGGATCTGGCCGCGGCCTATCCCAGCACCAACTTCCATTCTGAAAACCTGGTGCAGTTCGCCAATGAGGTGGACAAGGCCACGGGCGGCAAGCTCAAGATCACGGTGCATGCCAATGCCTCGCTGTTCAAAGCCCCCGAGATCAAGCGCGCCGTGCAGGGCGGGCAGGCGCAGGCTGGCGAGATCCTGCAGGCCAATCTGCAGAACGAGTGGCAAATCTACGGCGCTGATGGCCTGCCTTTCCTCGCCGACAGCTATGACGAATCGGTCAAGCTGCAGGCGGCACAAAGGCCGCTGGTCGAGAAGAAGCTGGCCGAGCAAGGCCTGGTCTACCTCTATGCAGTGGCTTGGCCGCCGCAGGGCCTGTACACCAAAAAGCCCATCAACAGCGTCGCCGACCTGAAGGGCATCAAGTGGCGCGCCTACAGCCCCGCCACCGCACGCATCGCCGATCTGGTGAGCGCGCAGCCCGTGACGGTGCAGGCCGCCGAACTCTCGCAGGCGCTGGCCACGAACGTGGTCGAGTCCACCATGACCTCGGGCGCCACCGGCGTGGACAGCAAGTTGTTCGAGCACCTGAAGTTCTACTACGACCTCGAAGCCTGGCTGCCCAAGAACATGGTCGTGGTGAACAAGAAGGCCTTCGACGCCTTGGACAAGCCCACCCAGGAGGCGGTGCTCAAGGCCGCTGCGGCCGCCGAGGTCCGGGGTCTGGCCGCCAGCAAGCGCGTGAACCAGGAGACCAAGGACAGGCTCAAGGCCAACGGCATGCAGGTGCTGGCCCCCAGCGCGCAGCTCAAAGCCGACATGAAGAGGGTGGGTGAGGTCATGCTCAAGGAGTGGCTGGAAAAAGCGGGCCCTGACGGCAAAGCCCTGCTCGACGCCTACAGGCGCTGACCGTGTCGCCCCAGTCCCCCGCCCGCTCCGGTCTGCGGCGCCTGCTCGATGGCCTCTACGCCCTGGGAGGCGGCCTGGCCGCCCTCTGCGTGCTGGCCATCCTGGTGCTGATGATCGGTGCCTCCCTCGGGCGCCAGCTCGACTGGCGGGTGTCCTGGGTCAACGACGTGGTGGCCTGGCTGTGCGCCGCTGCCGCCTTCCTGGGCATGGCCTACAGCTTTCGCAACGGCGACTTCGTGCGCGTGACCTTGCTGCTCGACTCCCTCGGGCCTGCCACCAGGCGCAGGCTGGAAATTGCTTCCTTGGCCGTGGCGCTGGTGGCCATCGGCTACCTGGGTTACTGGGCGGCCTTGTTCACCTACCAGAGCTGGCAGTTCAACGATATCGCCGGCAACATGGTGGCCATTCCCATCTGGATTCCACAGATGAGCTTCGTGGTGGGTTCGGCCATCCTGGTGATTGCCGTGGTCGACGAGTGCGTGTGCGTGGTCCGTGGCGGCAAGCCCAGCTACGTGGCCCGCGTTGAAGAGCGCCATGCGCGCGGTGATTTCTCCGAGGAGCTGTGATGGGCTTGCTTGAGATCGGCGGCCTGCTGCTGTTCCTGATGCTGCTGATGCTCTCCGGCGGCGTGTGGATCGCCATGACCCTGGCCATCGTCGCCTGGGTCGGCCAGGCCTTCTTCACCAATACGCAGCCGGGCATGAACCTCTTCTCCTCGTTCTGGGAAACCACCGCGAGCTGGGAGCTGGCGGCCCTGCCGCTGTTCATCTGGATGGGCGAGATCCTCTACCGCACGCGCTTGTCGGCGCAGATGTTCGATGGCCTGTCGCCCTGGCTCTCACGCGTGCCGGGCCGGCTGATGCACACCACGGTGCTGGGCTGCGGCATCTTTGGCTCGGTGTCCGGTTCATCGGCGGCCACCTGCGCCACCATCGCCAAGGTGGCCCTGCCCGAGCTGGAGCGGCGTGGCTACGACCGCAGCCTCGCCCTGGGCTCGCTCTCGGCCGCGGGTGGCCTGGGCATCCTGATACCGCCCTCCATCACCATGGTAGTTTATGCCGTGGCGGCCGACGCCAGCGTGATCCGCCTGTTCCTGGCCGGTTTCCTGCCGGGCTTTTTGCTCATGGGCCTGTTTTCAGGCTACATCATTTGGTGGAGCCTGCGCCACCCTGACAAGGTGCCCGCGGCCGAGCCACCATGCAGCTTCGGGGAAAAACTCAGGCGCTCGGGCAGCCTCATTCCTTGCGGCCTCTTGATCGTATTCATCGTGTGGGTGCTGGTGGCCGGCATCGCCACGGCCACCGAGTGCGCGGCCTGGGGCGTGGTGGGCTCGCTGGCGATTGCGGCGGCTGGCCGCAGCCTGACCTGGCAGAACTTCTGGCAGGGCCTGGTGGGCGCCACGCGCGTGAGCTGCATGATCATGTTCATCCTGGCCGGCGCCGCCTTCCTCACCAAGACCATGGCATTTACCGGCATCCCGCGCGAGCTGGCGGAATTCGTGCACGGCTTGAACCTCTCGGCCTACGGCTTGATCGCCGTGCTGGTGGTGGTGTACCTGATCCTGGGCACCGCGCTCGACGGCATTTCCATGATCGTGCTCACCAGCGCGGTGGTGCTGCCCATGGTGCAGAAGGCCGGCTTCGACCTGGTGTGGTTCGGCATCTTCATCATCATGCTGATCGAGATCGCCGAGATCACGCCGCCCGTGGGTTTCAACCTCTTCGTGCTGCAGAACATGACGGGCGTGGACAGCAACCGCATCGCGCGCATGACCCTGCCTTTCTTTGGCTGCATGATCCTGGCCATCGTGCTGATCACGGTCTTCCCCGGCATCGTCACCAGCGTGCCAAACTGGTTCATGGGGCTCGAGCGCTGAAGGCCGTCTGAGGGCGCGCTCGCCCTGCCCTAGAGCGCGTCGATGGAGGTGGAGGCCGGCGCGGCCTCGTTCGGCTGGTCGGCGATGGAAAAGCGGTCGTCGGTCCGGGTGTAAAAGCTCGCGCCAAAGCGGGCAATCGGTCTGTATTCGCGCAGGTTCACGCGCCAGGCCTCGGTGTCCACCAGGCCGTCGCGGGCGGCCAGCCACTTGATGCGGCCGATGAAGACATAGCGGCTCGGGGTTTCGAGCTTTTCATGCAGCACGCATTCAAACGCCACCGGCGACTCCTGGATGCGCGGTGGCGCCACCGTGTGTGCGGGCACCGGGGTCAAACCCACCTCGGCCAGTTCACTCACGTCAGCAGGAAAGCTGTCCCCACAAGCGTGCATCTTGCGCGCCATGGGCTCGTCGGACATGTGCACCACGAATTCGCCGTTGTGCAGGATGTTGGCTGCCGTGTCCTTGAGCCGCCCGTCGGCGAGGCGGTTGATGCTGATCATCAGGATGGGCGGGTCCTCGCCAATCATGTTGAACATGGAAAACGGCGCGGCATTGGCCACGCCATTGCTGCCCAGGGTGGTCACCAGGGCAATGGGCCGAGGCACGATCAGGCTGGCCATCAGCTTGTAACGCTGGTAGCTGGTGATCTGCTCGAAATCAACTTCGGTCATGCAGGGTCTCTGCGCCAGGGCGCTGGGTGTCTGTGGGCTTTTGGCGAGCGGCAGATTCAGCCGCCAGGGCGAATCTGCCGCTGCGCCGCGTCTCAGACGATCACTTCGACCTTGGCTTTCTTGGCCACGGCCGTCCAGGTGCTGATCTGGGAGCGTATCAGCTTCACGAACTCGTCCCCGATCACGGGCGACTTGCGCGGCAAGGTTTGCAGGTCCTCCAGCCGGCTTGCAATATCCGGCTTGGCCAGGATCTCAGGAATGAGGGCGCTCAGGCGCTGCGCAATGGGGGCCGGCAGGTTCTTCGGCCCGGACAGGCCCAGCCACTGCGAGCCCGTCAGCGAGGGGTAGCCCAGCTCGGCAAACGTGGGAATTTGAGGGAAGGCCGGCAGCCGCTGGGGCGTCGAGACGGCCAGGCAGCGCAGTGAGCCGGCCTTGAGCTGCGCCACGTTGGTGGTCACGGGGTCGAACACGCCATCGATCTGGCCGCTGAGCAGGTCTTGCATGGCGGGCGCGCTGCCCTGGTAGGGCACGTGGTCGTGCTCCGGAGCCTGCCCTTCAATCTTGAGTAACTCACCATACAGATGGTTGGCCGAGCCGATGCCGGAGGTGCCATAGCGCACCGGTTTGGTCTTGGCCGCGGCGATGTACTGCGCCAGTGTCTGGTAGGGCGACTGGGCGCGCACCAGCAGCATCATGGGGGCTTCGACCAGCATGCCCATGTGGGTGAAGTCGTTGACCGGGTCAAACGGCATGCTGCTGCGCGTGGCCGTGGCATAAATGTGCACCGAGGCATGGCTGACCAGCAGGGTGTAGCCGTCGGCCGGCTGGCGGGCCGCAAACTCGGTGCCGATCAGGCCGCCCGCACCGGCGCGGTTGTCCACCACCACGGTTTGCTGCAGAGCCTGCGAGAGGTGCGGCGCCATCAGGCGCGCCACGGTGTCCACCAAACCGCCGGGGGGGTATTGAACAGCCAGGCGGATGGGGCCCCGGGTGGGCCAGGCGGAGGACTGGGCATGGACCCAAGGGCTGGCCAGGGCTGCGGCACCCGCAGCCAATAGTTCACGACGCTTCATGACAACTCCTAAAAAAGATGGGGGGTCTGCTCAGGTCCGCCAGGAGCGGGCCTTGAGCGTGACGATGGACATCAGCACAAGCTGTGCCACCCAGCGGCCTGTTCCTCGTTGGATGTTTGGCGCATGTTTTGGTGCATCTTGGTGAACAAGCGTGACGCTTGCCCCGAAAATCAGCCGACTGGCGGTGATATGAGCCTGGCGCAGATCTGGCATGCACGTCTTTGCACCATGCCATGCACGACATTGGTGCCAATACACCCGACTGACTATGGAAAGATGAATGAATGAGCCCCAACCTTGCGCGCAGGTACCTGCTGATCAATCCCAATACCAGCGTGCTCACCACGCAGCGCTTGGAGGACACCTTGCGACCGCAGTTGCCTCAGGGCGTGCAGTTGGATCTGCGCACGGCCACTTTCGGTGCCAGCTATATCGCCTGCGAGGCCAGCCATGCGGTGGCCGCACATGCCTGCCTGGACGTCTGGGCCCAGGCCGTTCAAGCGCCATCCGCGCCCTTGGATGGTGTGTTGATCGGCTGCTTTGGCGACCCCGGCCTGTTTGCCCTGCGCGAGTCCAGCGCATGCCCTGTCCCAGGTCTGGCCGAGGCCTCCTTTATTCAGGCCGCTGCCCTGGGTCCGTTTGCCATCGTCACGGGCGGCGAACGCTGGAAGCCCATGCTGCAGCGGCTTGCTGAGAGCCTGGGTTTTGGCCCGCAGCTGCGCCACATCGAGACCGTGGCGCCCACCGGCGCGGCGTTGTTGGCAGATCCGGCCATGGCGCTGCAGTGCCTGGGCCAGGCCTGCCAGCAGGCCATGCGCCCTGGCGTGCGCGCCATCATCATCGGCGGCGCAGGATTGGCCGGCTATGCCAAGCGCTTGCAGCCGCACTGCCCCTTGCCCCTGATCGACAGCGTTCAGGCAGGGCTGGAGCTGCTGCTGTCCGGCAAAGCCCCCCAAGCTGCGCGCACAGACTCAGGCTTCTTCGCGTCCTGGGCACAGATGTCAGCCGCCATGACCAGCCTGCAGGCCAAGGGCTGAAGCCAGGCCATTTCCTCGTTGAGGCCTCCGGGTTCAAGCACAGGTCGCTCGGCCGGTCACCCGCGCGACACGGATCAGGGCTTCCCCCATGCGGCATGGTCACGCCCAGCGGTTAGATTTCGCACCTCTTTTGAGACTTAGGAGTCACAGCATGTCCATCCATCGTTTCCGTCCTTCTTTG
>CANGYC010000084.1 GCA_947457975.1 Comamonadaceae bacterium
CAGATCATCATCGGTACCATGCATGGACATCCCCCTCCACTCATCATCGAGGGCGCAAGAGTCAGCATCAGTCATCACAATCAGCCTACTTTTGCCGAGGTCTTCGACGGCCTGCGCGGCAAATAAACATGGCCGAGACTGCCCCCGCCCCCGAGGCTGTGTCCGAGGCGCAGGCCGCGCCCGACGCGGCCCCGGAGACACCCGCCGACGCCAGCGCTGCACCCGAGGACGCTGCCGCTCCGGCCCCTGAAGCCGCGGCCGAGGGGGCTCAGCCGCCTGCGCCGGTGATCGTTATCAAGAAGATCATCGATGACGGGCACGGCGGCGCGCACGGTGGTGCCTGGAAGATCGCCCTGGCCGACATGATGACGGCCATGATGGCCTTCTTTCTGCTCATGTGGCTGCTGGGCGCGACCAGCGAAGACCAGCGCAAAAGCATCGCGGACTATTTCAAACCCACCTCGCACAGCAACATCACCATGGGCAAGCTGGCGGGATCGAACGGCATCCTCGGCGGCTCGTCCATCGTGGATCCGGACGGCTTTCCCTTCAGCGCCAAGCAGACCGCCGCCATGGAGCGGCTGACCCCCAAATCGGAGGGCGGCCCGACCGAGAACGACCCCAGCCCCAACAGCAGCGAGCGCTCCGACCCCTCAAAGATGAGTGAGGAAGAGCGCAAGCAGGTGGCCGAGCAGCAGGACCAGGCCAACTTTGAAAAGCTGGAAAAGGAAATCCGCGAGAAGATCGAGCAGAACCCGCGCCTGGCCAACCTCAAAGACCAGGTGAAGTTCACCCGCGAGAAGGAAGGCCTGCGCATCGACCTCATCGACAAGGCCGACTTCGCCATGTTCGGCCTGGGCGGCACGCAGATGGGCGCACGCGCCCAGCAGCTGGTCGATGAAGTGGCCAAGTCACTGCAGGGCACGCCCAACAAACTGGCCGTGCGCGGCCACACCGACAGCGTGCCCTTTGCCAACCAGGACGGGCGCAACAACTGGTCGCTCTCCGCCGAACGTGCAGAAGCCACCCGAGCCCAGATGGAAAAGCGCGGCATCGATGGCGCGCGCTTTGCCCGCATCGAGGGGGTGGCTGACACCATGCCCTACAACCCCAACGATCCCAAAGACCCGCGCAACCGACGCATGAGCGTGACCGTGCTGCACCGGGATTGATTGGAAGCGCCCGCCTGATGCCCCTCGACGACCCGTTCGCCCCCCTGCCTGCGAAGCTGGACGCCACAGACTATGGCCAGGCGCTGATGGCGCACAGCCGCCTGCTGCTGATCTGTGGCCCCAGCCTGGACAGCCTGCAGGAGTACACCGGCGAGCTGCTGTCCTGGCTCAAGGACCATCACCCTGGCCTGCAGCTGGAGCCCTTGCTCAGCCTCGATGGCGAGCAGGTGATCCAGCGTTTTAACGAGATGCTGGCCGACCTGAGCGTCGAGGCGGCCGTCCGCCCAGACACCATCTTCGGACCGGAACGAATCTGGGTGCTGCAGGACCAGGGGCAATTGCACGAACAAGAGGTTCGCCTCTTGGCCAAGCTGCAGCAGCAGTTCCCGGCCGCGCGCCTGAGTTCCATCGTGCTGACCACCCAGCCCGATCGCTTTGCCGCGCTGCTGAACTCGGACGAACGCGGCCTACTGAGCTGGTACCTGCCCGGCGCGGTTCCGGCGCAGCGTCCCTCGCCTGTGCAGGCGCCTTCGCCTGCGCCAGCCTCCAGCCCGGTGCGAAAAGCTCCCGCGCCCTGGACAGCACCTGCACCCGCTCCCGCCGCTGCGGGCCCCAAGCGAGGCAAGAAACCCACGGCGCCCCAGAAGAACAAGGGCAAGCCGGGCCGCACCAAAAAAATCCTGATGGGTGCCCTGATGGGCTTTGTCACCAGCACCACCTTGGTGGTGGCCGGTCTCTTGTGGCTTCATTCGCAAAACCAGCTGGATAAACTGGCGAGCCTGCTCGGTATGGACCGCCTGGCCCAGATCGCCCGAACGACCTCACCCGCGAGCCCCGCTGCCCCCGCAGGAAGCGAGGCGCCGCAAGAAACCAATACCGCGAGTGCTGCAGGTGCCACGCCTGGCGCCAATCCAGGTGCAAGCTCTGGTGCCGCAACCGAGGGCGCCGTCACGCCAGCGACACCGCAGACCCCGCCGGGCGATACCGCCGCAAGCACGGCCACGCCTCCTGCAAATGGCGCCGCTCCGGCCGAGGCCACGCCCGCCGCAGCACCGGTACCGGCACCGGCACCCCGTCCCGCCGATGGCAAAGAACCAGCGCCTGCTGCTCCCCGGACGACGCCCACGCTGTCGGCCGCGCTCAAAAACGGACAGGCTTGGGTCGTCAAGCTGCCCGCAGAGAGTTACCTGGTGAACCATGGCAGCTTCGAGCAGCAGGCCCAGGCCGAACAATTCATCAGGCGGCGTGAGTACCTGGCCAATGCGCGCCTGTTACCCCTGGCCGCTGAGGCAGGACAGCCCCCCAAGGTGCGGGTGGTGACCGGCCCCTTCCAGAACGAAGCGCGCGCGCGCAGCTACATGACGCGGCTGGAACTCAAGGACGCATCGCCCTTGAAAGTGGAGAACTGGTCTAAGCCTTGAAGGCAGGGCCAAAGGCCTGGGACCACGGATTGAAGCCCACAACGAAAAAGGACTTGAACCCAAATGGGATCAAGTCCTTAATGTGTTTGGTGGGTCGTGCGTGACTCGAACACGCGACCAACGGATTAAAAGTCCGCTGCTCTACCGACTGAGCTAACGACCCGGCGCCTCGGTGGCGGATCGCTGCGGATCCATCGATTCGGCTATGGCCGGCTGTTGATTTGCATCAACAACCGAAAGTCGAATTATAGCGTGATTTTTTGGCGCTGCTGAGCAGCCGCTGCAATTTTGTCCATGACCCACCCGGCGGCGCACAAACCGAAAGTGGACGTCACGCTGACCACCGAACCATACCCATGGCAATTGAGGCTGCTGTCATGGCTTGCTTGGTTCGACTCCAACTCGCATGCGTTGGTGGGCTGCATCACGCTCTCGCGGCTGAAGACGCAGGCCACACCGATCTTCTTGTTCCGCGAGGCCGCGTGCTGCTTGCGCAAGCGGTAGCGAAGCTGCGCGAGCAAGGGGTCGTGCGTGACCTCAGCCAGGTCCTCGATCTCCACCCGGTGGGCATGGCGCTTGCCACCTGCAGCCCCAATGGTGATGAAGTGGGCCCGAGCCTGCAGGGCCCAAGCGGCCATGGCCGTCTTGGCCTGGACCTGGTCGCAGGCATCGATGACCGCCAGGGGCTGGTCCGGGTCGAGGGCGGAGGGCAAGGCCAGCGTGGGCCAGTTGGCGGGGGCCACGAAGTCCTCAATGCAATGCACCTCGCAGCCGGGGTGGATCTGCGCAATGCGCTCGCGCATGGCCTGCACCTTGGCCTGGCCCAGCGTGGGCGTGAGGGCATGAATCTGGCGGTTGATGTTGGACTCGGCGATGTGGTCCAGGTCTACCAGCGTCAGTCTCGCCACGCCGCTGCGCGCCAGGGCCTCAGCGGCCCAGGAGCCCACGCCCCCCAGGCCCACGATGACGGCATGCGCACCACGGATGCGGGCCGCACCTGCGGCGCCGTACAGACGCGCCAGGCCACCGAAACGGCGCTCGTCATCGGCGGGCGCTGGGCCGGCTTGGGCTTGTACGGCGTGTCGCTCCAACCCAGAACCAGGCAGGGTCACAGTTGGCGCTCCAGGCGCCAGATCTGCCAACGCATGCCGAGAAAGCCACCGAGCAGGATGCCGGCCAAGGCCACGAAGCTGGTGAGGCTCAGCGTCGACAAGCCCGACAAGCCTTGGCCGATGGTGCAGCCCATGGCCGTGACCCCACCCACGCCCATCAGTACGCCGCCAATGACATGGTTGGCCGTGTCTTCAGTGTTGCGGAAACCCTCCCAGCGAAAACCGCCAGTGGCCAGGGCGTAAGCGGCAGAACCAGCCACCACGCCTGCCACGGAGACGATACCGATGCTCAGTTGCTTGCTTTTGTCGCTGAAGAACATCAGCCAGTCCAGCAGGTAGGCGATGGGGGCCACAAAGCTGAAGGCTTCAGCCCGACCGGAGTTGGTGCCCACGAAAGTGGCCTGCAGAGTCTCTGGGTGCTCAGGCACGAAACCCAGATGGCCGCTGACCCACCACATGGCCACCAGCACAGCGCCGATGCCCAGGCCACCGAGCAGGCCGTCCTGGGTGCGCATGGCGGTCGACGCCAGGGCCCAGGCGATCAATACCACCCCCAGCAGCAAACCCAGCAGCAGGCCGGCCGAGCCCGGAGCCATGCCGGTGGACTGGGCCAGCCAGGCCGGCAGGCTGGCATTCGTGCTGAACGCCACGGCCACCTGATCGACCGTGGAGACGCGCAGCACGGCCGTGATGCCCTTCATGGTGGCGAATGCCGCGATGCCCATGACCCCGAAGACCACGAGCGATTTGAGGTTGCCGCCGCCGATGCGGATCAGGGTTTTGCTGCCGCAACCCGAACCCATGACCATGCCCAGGCCAAAAAGCAACCCACCCACAAGGGCCGAGAGCCAGATAAAGCGCGGGGAGGCGTAAAGAGTTTGGGCCGGATCGACCTGCCCGGACCAGGCCAGGGCCTGGAATCCGATGACAGCCACGCCCGCAGCCAAGGCCCACATGCGCATGCGGGTCCAATCGCCCATGCTGACGATGTCGCCGACGGCGCCCATGGTGCAAAAGTGCGTCCGCTGGGCGATGACTCCAAAGGCGGCAGCCAAGCCGAAGGCGGCCCATAGGACCTGATGGTAGATAAGCTGATAAGAGGCGGTGTCCATCCACGAATTTTAGGTGGACGGATGAGGGCAGACAGACGGCAGGCCCGATGCCCCACCGTCCAGCCTGGATGCCGAGCTTTACTTGAGCAACTCGAGCCTGTCCTTGGCCACCGAGGCCGCCTCGGACTGGGGATGCGCCGCGATCAGGTCTTCCAGGGTCTTGCGAACTGCAGCGCGGGGCTCCTTGAGCTCGAGCTGGACGTTGGCCACACTCAGAAAAGCCTCAGAGGCACGGGCATGTTTGGGATCAGCTGCCAGCATGGTGCGCAGGCTGACCAAGGATTCACTGTAGTTGCGCTGGGCGTACTGGGCGGTGCCCAGCCAGAACCAGGCCGAGGCCTTGTAACCGCTGGCTGGGTAGCGCTGCAGGAACGCAGCAAAGGCCGTCTGCGCCTTGGCAGAATCGCCCCGCCGCATGACCTCCAGAGCGGCCTCGAACTCCCGCGCCTCGCCCGGATCGGCCAGGAACGTGCGGCCATCGACGCTGACCCTCAGGGGCTCCATCCGCCCCAGACGCTCTTCCAAGTTGCCGGTGACATCCTTGAGCCGGCGCTGGACATCGGCCACCACACGGGCCAGTTGCTCGGTTTGCTCACCCTGGCCGCGCAGACGCGGCAACTCAGCGCCCACTTGCTCGATCTGCCGGGACAACTCCAGCAAACTGCGGCGCAGCTGGGCGTTCTCTTCGACGGCGCGGGCCAGCGCCTCGCTGTTTTTGAGGGCATCCTCGGCTTGGCGCTTTTGCACCTCCGCCAGGCGCTGGCGCAGGTCGATGATGGCCAGGCGGGCTTCGTTGTCACCAAAGATGGAGGCCTGGGCAGACAGGCTCAGGCAGCAGACCAGGCCCGCCGCGAACGCTTTGAGGTGGCGGCTCATCGGTAAACAATCTCAGCGCGACGGTTCTTTTGAAAGGCCTCTTCGGACTCGCCCATGGCGGCAGGCTTTTCCTTGCCAAGACTCACCGCCTCGATCTGGGCCTCGCTCACGCCCAGCAGGCCCAGGGCGCGTCGCACCGCCTCGGAACGCTTCTGACCCAGCGCCAGGTTGTATTCCCGCCCACCGCGATCGTCGGTGTGGCCCTCGATAGAAATGCGACGATTTTTGTCGGCGTTGAGAAAGCGCGCATGGCCCTCGATGACCGCCTGAAACTCAGGCTTGATCGCGAAGCTGTCGTAGTCGAACAAGATGACACGCGCCACATTCACAGGGCCGGCTGCAGCAGCGGCCGCAGCAGCGGCGGCCGTGGGCGCCAACTGCAAGGGCGCCACGCTGCGGGGGGTGGTCGGCGTTGGGGCGGCCAGAGCGATGGGGACCCCGGGGCCGGCCGCGCCGCTGGAAGCTGCATCACCTGCGGCGCCAGCTGTGCTGGCCCCAGCGCGGTCCTCAACCGGCACGTCGCTGAGTTTGACGTTCGAGCCGCAAGCGGCCAGCGTGAGGGTCAGGCTGATCAGGGCAATCTTGGACAAGGCGTAACGCAACATGGATTTCCTCTCTGGATGTGAAGTGTTTTGTTTGGAATGAGGTGGAAAAGCGCCGCAAGCCGAGCTGTCAGCGCATGAAGGGACCCCAGTCGGGCTCGCGAATGTCGCCGCTCTGTCCGCTGAGCCTGGTTTTGATACGGCCGTCAATTGTGGTGGTCATAAGAGCCTCGCGGCCTTGTTGCTGAGTGGCATAGAGGATGAGCCGGCCATTTGGCGCAAAGCTGGGATTTTCATCGGCCGTGGTATCTGTCAAGGAGCTCACGTTGGATGTGGCCAAGTCCATCACCTGCAGTTTATAGGCCCCGCCCACGCGTGAAATGTAGGCCAGGTTCTTGCCATCCGGGCTGATCGCAGGGGAGATGTTGTAGCTGCCCGAGAAGGTGACGCGTTCAGCGCCGCCGCCGCTGGCTGCCATGCGGTAGATCTGGGGGGCCCCGCCCCGGTCGCTCACGAAATAGATAAGCCGGCCATCGGGCGAGAACACCGGCTCGGTGTCGATGCTGTTTGATTGAGTCAGGCGCCGGGGCTCACCACCGGCCAGATTGATGGCGAACAGCTGTGAGCCACCCTCGCGGCTGAGCGTGGCCACCAGTTGCCGTCCATCGGGCGACCAGGTAGGGGCACTGTTGGAGCCCCGGAAATCGGCCACCAGGCGGCGCCGACCGGTGTGCAGTTCGTGCACATAGATTACTGGCTTGCGGGACTCGAAGGACACGTAAGCCAGTTGGGTGCCGCTGGGAGACCATGACGGGGAAATGATGGGCTCCGTGATGGGCAGCGCCGATTGGGCGTTTTCGCCATCGGAATCAGCCACCCACAGATTGAAACGTTGGGCCACGCGGGTGACATAGGCGATGCGGGTGGCGAACACCCCTTTTTCGCCGGTCAGCTTCTCGTGAACGAAATCGGCAATGCGGTGCGCCATCAAACGCAGTTCACCCGGCACGACGGCGTAACTCATGGTGCCCAGGTCTTGGGAACGCACCACGTCCCACAGGCGCATCCGCACGTCAAAGCGCCCATCGGCCAAGGGGTTGATGCTGCCAGCCACCATGAAGTCGGCGCCGCGCTGGCGCCAGATGCCCGTGTCCGGACGAGCCACTTCATCGGCGACCATGCCTGCCGCATCGATCGAGCGAAACAGGCCGCTGCGCTCGAGGTCCGCGCGCACGATTGCGCTGATCTTTTGGGGCGCTAAGGCCTCGCCGCGAAAAGCCGGCAAGGCAATGGGCAACTGGGTGATGCCGATACCGCTGACGTCGACACGAAACTGGGCATGGGCTGAGCCGAAAAGAGCCAAGGCGCCGGCCCCGGCGGCCTGTTTGAGGAAGCCTCGCCGGGCCCCGGCATTGATCATGGTCTCACTCATCCTTTGGTTTCTCATGTGTTTGACCCAAGCAATACAACTCGAAGTATTTTCCGAAAGCGGCCTGAGCCTGCATGGTACACACCGCGAACCCCATGGCGCCGTCCAGAAAGCCCAGGCGAAAAAAGTAGCTTCGAAAAAAGGCCAGCAGGCCCGACAGCGCAGCGCGGGCCATGGTGGTTCGCCGGCCCTGGGCATGGCGCTGGCGGGCCCAATCCCGGCTGTAGCGCTCGAGCTTGCGCCAGTAATGCTCAGGCGTGGGATAGCTGAAATGCAGCAGGGGAGACTTCAGGCGCAGGATGCGGGTGCGGGGATCGGCAAGGCGCAGAGATTCGTGCACCAGGTCTTCGCTGAATCGGGCTTCACCGCGCCTAAAAAGCCGCAGCACGTGGTCGGGGGTCCAGCCGCAGTGGCGAATCCAGACGCCGCAGAACTGGGTCAGGCGTGGGATCTCGAAGGCTACAGACTCGCCGGGGCCCACACGGGCCAGCTGGGCCTCGATCTCCTGCTGCAAAGCCGGGCTGACCCGTTCATCGGCGTCGATGGACAGCACCCATTCTTCGCGTGCCAGGTCAAGGGCTCGGTTTTTCTGGGGGCCAAAGCCAGGCCAGTCTGCCTGCACGCTCACCTCGGCCCTCAGACTTTGTGCCAAGGCGACGGTGTGGTCTGTGCTGCCGGAGTCCACCACAACACGCTGATTGGCGAATTGCACCGAGGCCAGGCAGGCCTGGATGTTGGCGCTTTCGTTGTGGGCGATGACGATGACGGACAGGAGGCCCAAAATGGAATCAATAGCAAAGGCTTGAGACTAACGGCCCTCAGTAAGGCCATCAGCCTGTGAGGATAGCAGAGCACACCAGAGTGCCAGCTACCCAACCAGGCTGATCAAGGCTGCTTTTCCTGGTGGTCAGGCGTATCGAGCAAGAAGAGCAGGAGGACGCTGAGGGACAGCATCACGCCGTAGTAGTTGTGGATGGTGTTGAGGCTAGTCAGTCCGCTGCTCCAATGGATCCAGGCCAGACCTGCGAACCCCAGACTCATGCCCAGACTCCGCATCCTGGCCAGCCATGCCAGCCAGACCAAACCCATCACCGATAGCGCATAGCTGGCCAAGCCAAGGACACCATGGCCAAACCAGATACTGAGAAGGTCGCTGTGGAGATGACTGAGCGATCGGATGACTTCGGATCTATTACCATCCCCAAGGTCCCTGACCCACGAGCCCAG
>CANGYC010000085.1 GCA_947457975.1 Comamonadaceae bacterium
ACGCTGTTTCACGTGAAACAGAACGCCTGCGCTCCCTCTGGGTGAACCCGAGCAAGCTGCCCGCCGCCGAGGCCGAGCGGGTGCTGGGCAAGGCCCTTGAGCGCGAGCACAAGCTGTTTGACCTGCTGCGCCGCCCCGGCGTGGGCTACGAGGCGCTGATGTCCCTGGATGGCGGCCGCTATGCCGACCCGGCCCTGGTTTCACGTGAAACCGCCGAGCCCAGCGCGGCCGAGGCTTTGCCCGAGCACCTTCCTGAGTATTTGAGGGCCGCCGTCATTGAGCAGGTGGAGATTTCGGCCAAGTACGCCGGCTACATCGACCTGCAAAAAACCGAGGTGGAGCGCGCCGCCCACTACGAGAACCTCAAGCTCCCGCCCGAGCTGGACTACATGCAGGTCACGGCCCTGAGCATCGAGGTGCGGCAGCGGCTGGCCAAGCACCGCCCCGAGACTTTGGGCCTGGCCTCGCGCATGTCTGGCATCACGCCGGCGGCCATTTCCTTGCTGCTGGTGTACCTGAAGAAGAGTCTGTGGAAGGGTCAGGCCCGCGCCGGTGAGCCTGAAAAGGCCGAAAAGGCGCCTGCATGAGTGCGGCGCTCGAGGGCGCCCTGGACGCGGGACTGGCCGGCCTCGGCCTGGAGCTGGAGCCGGTCCAGCGCGGCCAGCTGCTCAGCTACCTGGGCCTGATCGGCAAGTGGACCCGCGTCTACAACCTCACGGCCGTGCGTGATCCAGCCGAAATGCTCACCCATCACCTGCTCGACAGCCTGGCGGCCCTCGCCCCCTTGCAGCGCCACCTGCGCTCGGCCGGTCTGGAGGAGGGCGCCCGTCTGCTCGACGTGGGCTCGGGCGCCGGCCTGCCTGGCATCGTGCTGGCCATTGGCTGCCCCCAGCTGAAGGTGAGCTGCGTCGACACCGTGGGCAAGAAGGCGGCCTTCATCCAGCAGGCGGCCCTCACCCTGGGCCTGAAGAACCTGCAAGGCGTGCATGCCCGGGTGGAAAGCCTGACCGGCCCGTTCGAGGTGATCTGCTCCCGCGCTTTTGCCTCCCTGCCCGACTTCACGGCCTGGTCGCGTCAGGCCCTGGCGCCGGGGGGCGTGTGGCTGGCCATGAAGGGCAAGCACCCTGCCGAGGAGATTGCGGCCCTGCCGGCCGATGTGCAGGTGTTTCACGTGGAACCGCTGAGCGTGCCGGGCCTGGACGCCGAGCGCTGCATCGTGTGGATGCGGTGATCCCTGACCATCTCAGCCTATACACTCGCATCCTTTCTTTCCTGGGGTGAACATGCTGGGCTCCTTCGCGGGTGTGGCTGATTTCGGCGCTTTTGTCGTGGCCGTGGTGGTCTTTCTGGCCATCCCTGGGCCGGGCAATTTGGCGCTGGTCACCTCTACCGGGAAGGGCGGCATCCGGGGCGGGCTTGGCGCGACCGTGGGCGTGATCTTGGGTGACCAGGTACTGCTGTGGGCGGCTGTGGCTGGGCTGTCGGCCTTGCTCGTGGCCTCGCCGGCACTTTTTCATGCCGTGCAATGGCTGGGCGCGGCCTACCTGGCGTGGCTGGGCGCTCGCATGATCCTGGCCAAGCCGGGCGATGCGCCCATCCTGCAGATGCGCACCGGTCAGTACGTGCGGCAGGCTTTGCTGATTACCGTGCTCAACCCCAAGGCCATCGTTTTTTATATGGCTTTCTTTCCCCTGTTCGTGGACCCGGCGCAGCACTTGGGGCTGCTGACTTTTGGCGTCATGGCGGCCACCATTGCGGGCCTGACTTTTGTGTACGGCCTGGTCGCCACGCTGCTCACCTTCTACCTGGCCGAGCGGCTGCAGGCCCAGCCCTGGGTCAGGTCCCTGCTTGAGAAGACGGCCGGCGCCTTGCTCATTGGCTTTGGCGCCAAGCTCGCCCTGTCCCGCTAACCCTTTCACTTTCACACGCTCATGGCAAAAATTTTCTGTGTGGCCAACCAGAAGGGCGGGGTGGGCAAGACCACCACCACCGTCAACCTGGCCGCGGGCCTGGCCAAGCTCGGCCAGCGCGTGCTCATGATCGACCTGGACCCGCAAGGCAATGCCACCATGGGCTCTGGCGTGGACAAGCGCGAGCTCGAGCTCACCGTGTATGACGTGCTGCTGGAGTCGGCCAGCATCGAAGAGGCCCGCGTCACCAGCCAGAAGCTGATTGATGCCGGCTGCGGCTTCGATGTGCTGGGCGCCAACCGTGAGTTGGCCGGCGCCGAGCTCGAGCTGGTCGACCTGGAGCGCCGCGAAAAGCGCCTGCGCGCCGCCATTGCCGACATTGACAGCCAGTACGACTTTATTCTTATAGATTGCCCGCCTTCGCTGTCGCTGCTCACCCTCAACGGCCTGTGCTCGGCGCATGGCGTGGTGGTGCCCATGCAGTGCGAGTACTTCGCGCTCGAGGGCCTGACGGATTTGGTCAATACCATCAAGCAGGTGAATGCGCACCTGAACCCCGCGCCCAAGATCATTGGCCTTTTGAGCGTCATGTTAGACCCGCGCATCACCTTGCAGCAGCAGGTGGCCGAGCAGCTCAAGGACCACTTTGGCGAGAAGGTGTTCAACACCATCATCCCGCGCAACGTGCGCCTGGCCGAGGCGCCCAGCTACGGCTTGCCCGGCGTGGCCTTTGATCCCTCGGCCAAGGGCTCGCAGGCCTTCCTCGCCTTCGCCGAGGAAATGGTCGAGCGCCTCAAGCGCTGGTGAACAGGTGCTATTGAGTTTGTAGCCATGCATCCTTCCCACGTTCTTGTGCTGCCCGGCTGGCAAAGCAGCGGCCCTGCCCACTGGCAAAGCCGCTGGGAGCTGCTGCACGGTTACCAGCGCGTGGAGCAGCACGACTGGATGCGGCCGCTGCGCGGCGATTGGTCCATGCGCCTGGAAGAAGCCGTGCTGAGCCTGGACGCCAGCGAAGGCCCGGCCGTGCTGGTGGCGCACAGCCTGGCCTGCCACTTGGTGGCGGCCTGGGCCGCGCATTCGCGCCAGGCGCACCGCGTCAAGGCCGCGCTGCTGGTGGCCCCGGGCGATGCCGAGCGCGAGGAGCTGCGCGCCCGCCTGCCGAGCTGGTCGCCGCTGGTGCTCGAGCGCCTGCCGTTCAAGTCCCTGCTCATCGGCAGCCGCAACGACCCCTTCTGCGAGGCCGGGCGCGCCCGGCAATTTGCCAGCGCCTGGGGCAGCGACTTCGTCGACCTGGGCGAGGCCGGCCACATCAATGCCGACAGCGGCCTGGGCGACTGGGCCTGGGGCCACGCGCAGCTGCAGGCCCTGCTCAACGACTGATTCATCTGGAAGAGAAACCCGCCATGGTCACCAAGAAACCCAAAGGCCTCGGACGCGGCCTGAGCGCCCTGCTGGGCCCCGCCGTCAGCGACACGCCCAGCGCCGAACTGCCCCCCGGTGCCAGCCCCGGCCAGCCCGCCTCGCTGCGGCTCACTGACATGGTGGCCGGCCAGTACCAGCCGCGCACCCGCATGGACGAGGGCGCGCTCTATGAGCTGGCCGAGTCCATCAAGGTGCAGGGCATCATGTCCCCAATCCTGGTGCGCAAACTCCACCGCGGTGAGAACGCTGGCAAGTACGAAATCATTGCCGGTGAGCGGCGCTTTCGCGCCTCCAAGCTCGCGGGCCTGGAGAGCGTACCGGTGCTGGTGCGCGACGTGCCTGACGAGTCGGCCGCGGCCATGGCGCTCATTGAGAACATCCAGCGCGAAGACCTCAACCCGCTGGAAGAAGCCCAGGGCCTGCAGCGCCTGGTCAAGGAGTTCGGCCTCACGCACGAGGCGGCGGCCCAGGCTGTGGGCCGCTCGCGCAGCGCCGCCTCCAACCTGCTGCGCCTCTTGAACCTGGCCGAGCCCGTGCAAGTGATGCTGATGGCCGGCGACATCGACATGGGCCATGCGCGTGCCCTGCTGTCGCTGGACCGCGCCACCCAGATCACGGCGGCCAACCAGATCAGCGCCCGAAAGCTCTCGGTGCGCGAGGCCGAGAGCCTGGTCAAGAAGCTGGGCGCCGAGTTCTCCCTGCAGCCGCCCAAGGTCACCAAGGAAAAGTCGCGCGACGTGCGCCGCGTGGAAGAAGAACTGTCTGACCTGCTCACCGCCGAGGTGGAGGTGCGCATCAAGAAGCAGGTCAAGCGCCATGGCAGGCGCGACGACGTGGGCGAAGTGGCCATTTCTTTTGGCTCGCTCGAGGAGCTCAACGGCCTCATCGAGCGCCTGCGCGCCGGCAGCGCTGCCGCCTGAGCTGCGCGGCTAAACGCCGCCTGCCTGAAAGGACAAGCCGTGGGCTGACGCGGCAGGGCGGGCCCCTGGGCTACATTTTTTGCATGCCCTTGCGACTCAGCCCATGCCCCACGACGTCAGCCTGATTGCCACTCTGGCGGCCGGTTTCGGCCTGGCCCTGGCGCTCGGCCTGGTGGCCAGCTTCCTGCGCCTGCCGCCTCTGGTGGGTTACCTGCTGGCCGGCGTTCTGATTGGCCCGGCCACGCCGGGCTTTGTCGCCGACATGGGCCTGGCCGCGCAGCTTTCGGAAATCGGCGTGATGCTGCTCATGTTCGGCGTGGGCCTGCACTTTTCTGTGGCCGATCTCGTGGCCGTGCGGCGCATTGCCGTGCCGGGTGCGCTGGTTCAGATTGCCGTGGCCACGGCCCTGGGCATGGCGGTGTCATCGCTCTGGGGCTGGGACCTGGGGGCGGCTGTCGTATTTGGCCTGAGTCTTTCAGTGGCCAGCACCGTGGTCCTTCTCAAGGCCCTGGAGGCGCGTGGCCTGCTGGCCTCCATGAACGGCCAAATCGCGGTGGGTTGGCTGGTGGTGGAAGACCTGGTCATGGTGCTGGTGCTGGTGCTCTTGCCGGCGGTGGCCGAGTTCATGAGCGCCGGCACCGACCAGCGCACGCTTTGGGCCACCCTAGGCTGGACTTTGTTCAAGGTCGGCGCCTTCATCGCCCTCATGCTGGTGGTGGGCCGCTGGGCCTTCCCGAAGGCGCTGTGGGCCATCACGCGCACGGGCTCGCGCGAGCTGTTCACCTTGGGCGTGATTGCAGCGGCCGTGGGTGTGGCTTTTGGGGCAGCCAAGCTCTTCGATGTGTCCTTTGCCTTGGGGGCTTTCTTTGCCGGCATGATGATGCGCGAGTCGGAGTTCAGCCACCGTGCGGCCGACCAATCCCTGCCGCTGCGCGATGCCTTTGCCGTGCTGTTCTTCGTGGCGGTGGGCATGCTGTTTGAGCCGGCGGTGATTTGGGAGCAGCCGCTCAAGCTGCTGATGGTGGTGGCCATCATCATGTTGGGCAAGACCGTGGCGGCCGTCGCCCTGGTGCTGCTGCTGCGCTATCCGCTGGGCACCGCGCTCACCGTGGGCGTGAGCCTGGCGCAGATCGGCGAGTTCTCCTTCATCCTGGCCGGGCTGGGTGTGGCGCTTGAGCTCTTGCCCAAGGAAGGGCAGAGCCTGATCCTGGCCGGCGCCCTGATTTCCATTGCGGCGAACTCGGCCTTGTTCGCGGCCATCGAGCCGGTGCAGGCCTGGCTGCGCAGGCGCTCACCTTGGCTGCGCCGCCTGGAGGTCCGCGAAGACCCGCTGGCCCAGCTGCCTGAGTCCACCGACCCGCGCTTGCTCACCGGTCATGTGGTGCTCGTGGGTTACGGCCGCGTGGGCCGCCACATCACCGAGGTGCTGCGCCAGCAGGGCCGCGCGGTGGTGGTTCTGGACCACAACCGCGAGCGGGTGGAAGCCCTGCGCGCTGATGGTGTGGCGGCGGTGCACGGGCAGGCCGCGGACCCCGAGGCGCTGGTGCAGGCGCACGTGGCGCGCGCCGCGCAGCTGGTGCTGGCCTTGCCCGATGCGCAGGAGTCGCGCCGTATTGTGGAGCTGTCGCGCCAGCTCAATGCCCAGTTGTCGGTGGTCATTCGTGCGCGTAGCGGCGATGAGGCCGATCTGCTGCGCGCCAGCGGCCTCGGGGCGGTGTGTTCGCCCGAAGACGAGGTGGCGCAAGCCATGCTGCGCGCGCTCTCCGGCAAGGCCTGAGCCCGTGAGGGGATCGCCCAGTTCCCTGGGCGATCCGCCGCGCGCCGTTCAGACCCGGAAGGTGGCGAAGGTGGCAAAACCGCTCCAGGCCACCACCAGGCCAAGGAGCAGCGCACCCGGCGGCCAGGTGGCCTGGATGCGCCCCGCCACATAGGCCGATAGCGCCAGCGTGAACAGGTTGCCGATGAGCCCGCGCAGCTCGCTGGTAAAGCCGCCTGTGTAGGCCGGGTAGAGCAGGCAGTTCAGAAACAGCAGCGGCACCAGCCAGAGCACGCTCGCTTGCTGCGTGCGCCGCACCAGCTGCGACTGCACCAGCGCCATCACGGCCAGCAGCACGGTCCAGACGCTGCCGATCACCCAGGGCGCGGGCAGCAGGGGAAAGTCGGCGCGGTTGCGTTGCGCCTGGCCGCTGCCGCGCAGGTCGAACACAAAGATCAGACCGTTGACCAGCAGGGCCACCGCCACGGCCAGGGCCAGGTAGCGCCAGGCGCTCCAGGCTCCCCAGGGGGCTGTGCGCCTCACAGCGAGAAGATCTTGCCGGGGTTCAGGATGTTCTTGGGGTCCAGCGCTTGCTTGATGGTGCGCATCATCTGCACTGCGCCGGCACCGGCTTCGTCCACCAGAAAGCCCATCTTGTGCAGGCCGATGCCGTGCTCGCCGGTGCAGGTGCCGCCCAGGCGCAGGGCGCGTTGCACCAGCTTTTCGTTCAGCTCTTCGGCGATGCGCCGCTCTTGGCTGCTGTTCGGGTCGATCAGGTAGCCGAAGTGAAAGTTGCCGTCGCCCACATGGCCCACCAGGAAGTAGGGCAGGCCGCTGGCCTCCACCTCCTCCACCGATTCAAGCAGCGCATCGGCCAGGCGCGAGATCGGCACGCAGGTGTCGGTGGCAATGGCGCGGCAGCCGGGGCGCGACTGCACGGCTGCAAAGTAGGCGTTGTGCCGCGCCGTCCACAGGCGGGTGCGCTCTTCCGGCGTGCTGGCCCATTCAAAGGCCTGGCCGCCTTCGCCGGCGGCGATCTCCTGCACCGACTCGGCCTGCTCCTTCACGCTCGCGGGCGAGCCGTGGAACTCCATGAGCAAGAGGGGCTCTTCGCGCAGGCCCAGCTTGGCGTGCTGGTTGACCATGCGCATGGTGTTGCCGTCGATCAGCTCCACGCGCGCAATCGGGATGCCCAGCTGGATGATCTGGATGGTGGTGCGCACCGCCGCTTCGATGCTGGGGAAAAAGCAGATCGCCGCCGAAATCGCCTCGGGCAGCGGGTACAGGCGCAGCGTCACCTCGGTGATCAGGCCCAGCGTGCCTTCGCTGCCCACCATCAGGCGCGTGAGGTCGTAGCCGGCCGAGGACTTGCGTGCCTTGGTGCCGGTGCGGATCACCTCGCCCGACGCGGTCACCACCTCCAGGGCCAGCACGTTCTCGCGCATGGTGCCGTAGCGCACCGCATTCGTGCCGCTGGCTCGCGTGGCGCACATGCCGCCCAAGGTGGCGTCGGCGCCGGGGTCGATCGGAAAGAACAGGCCCGTGTGCTTGATTTCTTCGTTGAGCTGCTTGCGCGTGACGCCCGGTTGCAGCGTCACCAGCAGGTCGTCGGCGTCCACCGACAGCACCTTGTTCATGCGCGAGAGGTCGATGCTGATGCCGCCTTCCACGGCCAGCAGGTGGCCTTCGAGCGAGCTGCCCACGCCGAAGGGAATCACCGGCACCTCGTGCGCGCCGCACAGGCGCACGGCCTCGCTCACGTCAGCCGTGCTCTCTGCAAACACCACCGCCGCCGGCGGCGGCACGCTGAAGGAGGATTCGTCGCGGCCGTGCTGCTCGCGCACCGCCAGGGCCGTGGAGCAGCGCTCGCCGAAATGCGCTTTGAGTGCATCGATCAGGGCGGGCGGCGTCTCGCGCAGTCGGATCTCAGGCAGCAGGTGGCCGGGCAGGGGAGCGTTCATGGCAGGTCCTCGGGTCGGGCAGGCCGGGGCAGTGTACGTCCGGCCGGGCCGCAGGCCCTGCGCCGCTACACTGAATCCCCTCCTCGCCCCACCGATTGCCGCCGACCCGCCATGGCCAACCGCCTCACCCAGATCGCCACCCGCACCGGAGACCAAGGCACCACGGGCCTTGGTGACAACACGCGCGTCTCCAAGGACAGCCTGCGCATCCACGCGCTGGGCGATGTGGACGAGCTCAATTCCCACATCGGCCTGCTGCTGTGCGAGGACATGCCGGGCGATGTGCGCGAGCTGCTGGTGGAGGTGCAGCACCAACTCTTCAACCTCGGCGGCGAGCTGTCTATTCCGGGTTTTGAGCTGCTCAAGGACGAGGCCGTGCTCGCGCTCGACGAGGCCCTGGAGCGCTACAACGCCCAGCTGCCGCGCCTCAAGGAATTCATCTTGCCGGCGGGCACGCGCGCGGCCGCGCAGTCGCATGTGTGCCGCACCGTGGCCCGCCGCGCCGAGCGCTCGGTGGTCTGCCTCGGTCAGGCCGAAACCCTGCGCGAGGCCCCGCGCCAGTACCTCAACCGCCTGAGCGACCTGCTCTTCGTGCTCGCGCGCGTGCTCAACCGCATGAACGGGGGCGACGACGTGTACTGGAAGAGCCGGCGCCTGGCGCAAGACGCCCCCTGACCCCCCGGCTTCCCCGCTCAGTCCTTCGCCGGCAGCACCGCCCTCGTCAGCCGCGCGACGCAGCTGAGCTTGCCGGCATCGTCACGCAGATCGATCTGCCAGACCTGCGTGCTGCGGCCCACATGCACGGCGCGGGCCACCCCCGTGACCCAGCCCTCGCTCACACCGCGCAGGTGGTTGGCGTTGATGTCCAGGCCCACCACCTTGGTGCCTTCGGGCACCGCGAAGGCCGCACCGCA
>CANGYC010000086.1 GCA_947457975.1 Comamonadaceae bacterium
GACCCGCAAGGCTGGGCCCAGTTTGGCCACGTCAAGATGCGTGACTACCGCTGGGGCATTTTCCTGAACCCCGGCGAGCAGGACCGCACCATTCACTTTGGTGACCACAAGGGTGAGAAAGCCTGGCAAGACGTGCCCGGCGAGCACCGTGCCAACCTGCGCCGCATCATCGTGACGCAGGGCGACACCGAGCCCGCCTCGGTGGAGCAGCAGCGCCACCTGGGCCTGACCGCGCCCAGCATGTATGACCTGCGCAACCTGTTCCAGATCAACGTGGAAGAAGGCCGCCACCTCTGGGCCATGGTGTACCTGCTGCACAAGCACTTCGGCCGCGATGGCCGTGAAGAAGCCGAGGGCCTGCTCGAGCGCCGCAGCGGTGACGAGAACAACCCCCGCATCTTGGGTGCCTTCAATGAAGCCACGCCGGATTGGCTGAGCTTTTTCATGTTCACCTACTTCACCGACCGCGACGGCAAGTTCCAGCTCTGCGCCCTGGCCGAAAGCGCCTTCGATCCCCTGGCCCGCACGACCAAGTTCATGCTGACCGAGGAAGCCCACCACATGTTTGTGGGCGAGTCGGGCATCAGCCGCGTGATCTCGCGCACCGCGCAAAAGATGAACGAGCTCAAGACCGACGACGTGGGTCAGCTGCGCGCCGCCGGCGTCATTGACCTGCCGACCATCCAGCGCTACATCAACTTCCACTTCAGCGTCACCATCGACCTCTTTGGCGCCGACGAGTCCAGCAACGCCGCCACCTTCTACAGCTCGGGCCTGAAGGGCCGCTACGAAGAAGGCAAGCGCATGGACGACCACGTGCTCAAGGGCCAGACCTACAAGGTGTTGGAGGCCCGCAATGGCCAGCTGGTGGAAAAAGAAGTGCCGATGCTCAATGCGCTGAACGAAGTGCTACGCGACGACTACATCAAGGACTCGGTGGCCGGTGTCGAGCGCTGGAACAAGGTGCTGGAAAAAGCCGGCATCCCCTCCCGCTTCAAGGTGCCGCACAAGGCTTTTCACCGCAACATCGGGGCGCTGTCGGGCGTCAAGGTCTCGCCCGATGGCCGCGTGCTGTCGCAGGCCGAGTGGAACGCCAATGTGGACAACTGGCTGCCGTCTGGCCAGGACCGCGCCTACGTGGCCAGCCTGATGGGCCGTGTGGTCGAGCCAGGCAAGTTTGCCAACTGGATCGCGCCCCCGGTCATGGGCATCAACCGCCAGCCGGTGGACTTCGACTACGTCCGCTTCAACTGAAGCACTGAAGACAAGGCCGGGCCCAGTGCCCGGCGCCTTTGCCTGCTGTAGGAGCCCAGCCCTCTGGGCGATCCGTATCCGCCAAGAGGTGTGGCCTCCAGCGACGAATCGCCCAGGGGACTGGGCTCCTACACTGGCTTGAAGGCCCCCCATTTCTTGAAGGAGACCGCCATGGATATGAGCGCCAACCTCGTCATCAAGCAGCACCTGATCGATCCCGAGATCTGCATCCGCTGCAACACCTGCGAAGCCACCTGCCCGGTGGGCGCGATCACGCACGACTCGCAGAACTACGTGGTCGATGCCGACAAATGCAATCTGTGCATGGCCTGTGTGCCGCCCTGCCCAACCGGCTCCATTGACAACTGGCGCACCATGCCCCGCGTGAAGGCCTACAGCGTCGCCGACCAGCTCACCTGGGGCGAGCTGCCCGCTGAGCTCTCGCCCGAGCAGTTGGCCGAAGAAGGCGTGAGCGCCGGTGAGGCCGAGGCCGTCGAGGCCGTGGCCGAAGTAGCCGCCGCCAGTTCCACCGGCGGCCTGCCCGCCGAGACCAGCTTCAACAGCAGCCAGTACGGCGCCACCGTGCCGCCCTGGTCGGCCGCCCATGCGTACACCAACCTCTACGGCCCCAAGGCGGCAGACAAAACCATCACCGCCACCGTCACGGGCAATGTGCGCGTCACCGAGGTGGGCAAGCAGGCCGGCAGCGACTACGACACCCACCACATCGTGCTGGACTTTGGCTCCCTGCCGTTTCCTGTGCTGGAAGGCCAGTCCATCGGCATCATCCCCCCCGGCGTGGATTCCAAGGGCCGGCCGCACCATGCGCGCCAGTACTCCATAGCCAGCCCCCGCAACGGCGAGCGCCCGGGCTACAACAACGTCTCGCTGACCATCAAGCGCGTGCTCGAAGACCACCAGGGCCAGCCCGTGCGTGGCGTCGCGTCCAACTTCATGTGCGACCTGCAGGTGGGCGACCAGGTGCAGGTGATCGGGCCTTTTGGTGCGAGCTTCCTGATGCCCAACCATCCGCGCTCGAGCATCGTGATGATCTGCACCGGCACCGGCTCAGCGCCCATGCGCGCCATGACCGAGTGGCGCCGGCGTCTGCGCGCCTCCGGTAAATTTGAAGGCGGCAAGCTGATGCTCTTCTTTGGCGCCCGCACGCAGGAAGAGCTCCCGTATTTCGGCCCGCTGCAGAACCTGCCCAAGGACTTCATTGACAGCCACTTTGCCTTCTCGCGCACACCCGGCCAGCCCAAGAAATACGTGCAGGACGTGATGCGCGAGCGCGCGGCCGACCTGGCGGTGCTGCTCAAGGACCCGAACACTTTCTTTTATGTGTGCGGCCTCAAAAGCATGGAAGAAGGCGTGGTGCTGGCGCTGCGCGACGTGGCCACGCAAGCGGGCCTGGACTGGGAGACGGTGGGCGCCTCGCTCAAGAAGGAAGGCCGCCTGCACCTGGAGACTTACTGATGAATGCCAGCGCCTTCCAGACCCTCACGGTGGGCCTGCGCGCCCCAGGCGTGGCCCAGGTCACCATGGCCCGCCCGGCCGTGTTCAACGCCTTCGACGAGCTGATGATCACCGAGCTGGACCGCGCCTTTGCGCAGCTGGTGGCCGATGACAGCGTGCGCGTGATCGTGCTGGCCGGCGAAGGCAAGCACTTTTCCGCCGGCGCCGACCTGCAGTGGATGAAGCGCGCCTCAGAGGCCAGCCGCGAGTGGAACCTGGAGGACTCGCGCCGCTTTGCCGGTGTGTTTCACCGCATCGAGAGCGCGCCCAAGCCCGTGGTGGCCCGCATCCAGGGCGCAGCTCTGGGCGGCGGCGTGGGCCTGGCCTGCGCCTGCGACATCGCGCTGGCCGCCGACAACGCCAGCTTTTCGGTGAGCGAGGCCAAGTTCGGCATCCTGCCTTCGGTGATCGGACCCTACGTGACCAACGCCGTGGGCAAGCGCCAGGCCAAGCGCCTGGCGCTCACCACCACACGCATCGCCGCGCCCGAGGCCCTGGCCATGGGCCTGGTGCAGCAGGTGGTACCACTGGACGAGCTCGATGCGGCCGTCGACAAGACCGTGGCCGAACTGTTGGCCGGCGGCCCAAACGCGCAGCGCGAGATCAAGCAGCTCTTTGCCCAGCTTGAGGTGGGCCCCATCACCTCCGAGGTGATTGAGTTGACGGCCCAGACCATCAGCCGCGTGCGCGGCAGCGACGAGGCCCGGGAAGGCTTTGCTGCTTTCCTGGCCAAGCGCCCGGCGGTCTGGATTCCCCGGGCCTGAAGCCCTGACGCCCTCACGCCGACCTGGTGTTTACCCTTAGGGCTAGTCGCTCGCCCTTGGCCTTCTGCAGGGTCCGCAAGCAGCTTGGTCACAAATCCCTTACAGTCCAGCCCCAATCCGTGGCTTGAGTGCCGGATGGTCTTTGTGTCTTTTTGACAGCATTGACATCGACTCAAGCCGATTGCCGGTTTTTCAAGGAGTTCCATCGTGCGCTTTTCTCGCCGCTTCATGCTCGCCCTCTTGTCTTCAGTCATGGCCGTCGGCTCTGCCACCGCCAACACCATCGACCCCAACTACAAGCCCTCGCGCGGCCAGTCGGGCAAGGATGTGATCTGGATTCCCACGCCGGTCGAACTGGTCGAGAAAATGCTCACCATGGCCAAGGTCGGCCCGGCGGATCGGCTGTTCGACCTGGGTGCCGGTGACGGCATCATTGCGATCACGGCAGGCCGGCAGTTCAATGCCACGGCGGTGGGCATTGAATTCAACCCCAACATGGCGGAGTACGCGCGTCGCCAGGTGCGCGCAGCGGGTGTCCAGGACAAGGTCCGCATCATCACCGGCGATATCTTCCAGGAAGACTTCAGCTCGGCCACGGTGGTGAGCATGTACCTCCTGCCGGACCTCAACCTCAGGCTGCGGCCCATCTTGCTCAAGATGAAGCCGGGCACGCGCCTGGTGTCCCACGCCTTCAACATGGGCGAGTGGCAGCCCGACGAGACCGCCTCGGCCGCTGGTGCCATGGCCTTCCTCTGGATCGTGCCTGCCCAGGTCGAGGGCAGCTGGAATGCCACCATCGACGGCAAGGGCGCCAAGCTGCAGCTGGAGCAGACCTTCCAGAACGCTGGCGGCACCATCACCCTGGACGGACGCGCCCGCCCGCTGGTGGGTGCCAAGATCAGGGGTGAAGACCTGAGCTTCCAGTTCCGCGGCGATGCAGGCGCGGTCAGCAGCTTCAGCGGCAAGGTCAGCGGTAACCGCATCACCGGTACCCTGTCGACCGATCGCTACACCCAGACCTTCGAGGCTCAACGCTGAGTCGGGTCACCCCCCCGGCCCCACCTATGAGCGAGATGACAGGTAGCGACAGCACGCAGCCGGCGCGCTTGTTGACGGCTTCGGCAGCGGTGGCGCTGATCGTAGGCATCGTCATTGGCGCCGGTATTTTCAAGACCCCGGCGCTGGTCGCTGGCATCAGCGGCGACGCCGGCTGGGCACTGACCATCTGGGTGGTGGGTGCCTTGATTTCCATGGCCGGCGCGCTGTGCTATGCCGAGCTGTGTACCGCCTACCCCCATGCGGGGGGCGACTACCACTTCCTGCGCCGGGCCTTTGGCCGGGATCTGGCGTTCATGTACGCCTGGGCGCGGGCCACCATCATCAATACCGGCTCGATTGCGCTGCTGGCCTTTGTGTTCGGTGATTACTTCAGCACCCTGGTGCCCCTGGGCACGCACTCGAGCGCCATCTGGGCCTTGATCGTGGTGCTGATGCTCACCATGGTCAACATCGCGGGCATCCATGCCTCCACCGGCTTGCAGATGTTGCTGCTCGTGCTGGAGGTGCTGGGCCTGCTGGCAGTCGCAGTGGCGGGCCTCTTCTTTGGCGACCCGGCCGCGCCGGCCACGCTGAGCTGGTTTGACAAAACGCCGGGGGCTGGTGCCCTGGGCCTGTGTCTGGTGTTCGTGCTGCTGACCTTCGGCGGCTGGAACGAGTCGGCCTACGTGTCGGCAGAGGTCAAGGGGGGCCCCCGCACCATGGTGGGCGTGATCATCATCAGCATGCTGGCGCTCACCGCCATCTACCTGCTGGTCAATCTGGCACTCATGTGGGGGCTGGGCCAGCAGGGGCTGGCGGGCAGCAAGACCGCCGCCTCCAGCCTGGTGGGCATGGTCTTCGGTCCCTGGGCCGAAAAAGCCTTGGGTCTGTCGGTGGCCATTGCGGCCCTGACCAGCATCAATGCCACCATGATCGTGGGCGCCCGCACCAACTTCGCTCTCGGCCGCGACTGGGACAGCCTGCATGCGCTGGGCCAGTGGCAGACCCAGGTGGGTGCGCCGCGCAAAGCGCTGTGGGCGCAGGCGCTGATCAGCATCGTGCTCGTGCTCCTGGGCATGCAGGAGGCCGATGGCTTTTCGGCCATGGTTGAGTTCACGGCGCCCGTGTTCTGGGGCTTTCTGTTCCTGGTGGGCGTGGGCGTGATGTGGCTGAGGCAGACCGATCCCCACACCGTGCGCCCGTTCAAGGTGCCGCTGTACCCCTTGCTGCCTCTGGTGTTCTGCGGTGCCTGCGCCTGGCTCACCTACTCCAGCGTCAATTACGCCATCAGCCAGAAAGCCATTCACGTCTCTGGCTGGTTGATCGTCAGTGGCGTGGTGGCCCTGTTGCTGTTGCGCTGGCGCGAGCGCCGTTTCGACGCGCGGCGCGCTGCGGCGGTGCAGGCGCCCTGAGCCGTGAGTTGTCCCGGGCCAGGTGCCCGGGACGGGCACCTACACTGCTAGGCCCATGGCCAAACCACCTGCCTTGCCCATTGAAGAGCTGCGTCCTGGGCAGTCGATTGAGCTGCTCAAGGAGCTGCACATCCTCACGCGTGAGGGCCGGCTCAACCAGGATACTCGGCGCAAGCTCAAGCAGGTCTATCACCTCTACCAGTTCATTGAGCCTTTGCTCAACCAGGCTTTCGAGGCGCGCCCGGCCCCCGTGCTGGTGGACCACGGCGCGGGCAAGTCCTACCTGGGCTTTATTCTTTACGACCTGTTCTTCAACGTGGCCCACGCGGACCGCAAGATGGAAGGCAGGATCATCGGCGTCGAGACCCGTGCGGAGCTGGTGAACAAGTCAAGCGAGCTGGCGCAGCGCCTGGGCTTTGCGCGCATGGACTTTTTCAACTTGTCGGTGCAAGAGGCCAATTCGTCCCGTGAGCTGCCTGCCGTGGTGGATATCGTCACAGCCCTGCATGCCTGCGATACCGCCACCGATGACGCCATCGCCTTTGGTCTCGCGCACCAGGCCAGCCACATGGTGCTGGTGCCCTGCTGCCAGGCCGAGGTGGCCGGGGTGTTGCGCCAGTCGAAAGCCTTGTCGCTCAAACGCACGCCGCTGGCCGAGCTCTGGCGCCACCCCCTGCACACCCGTGAGTTCGGCAGCCAGATCACCAATGTGCTGCGCTGCCTGCAGCTGCAGGCCCATGGCTACGAGGTGACGGTGACCGAGCTGGTGGGCTGGGAGCATTCCATGAAGAACGAGCTGATCATCGCCAGCCGGCCGCGGCAGCCGCATGCGGGGAACAGCCACGCCGCGGCCGAGCGGCTCAGGGCCTTGCTGGCCGAGATGGGGCTGTCGGGGATGCAAGAGCGCTTTGCCATCCCCGCGCTGCCGTAGGAGCCCAGTCCTCTG
The DNA here is from genome assembly GCA_947457975.1 of Comamonadaceae bacterium. Classification (GTDB taxonomy): domain Bacteria; phylum Pseudomonadota; class Gammaproteobacteria; order Burkholderiales; family Burkholderiaceae_C; genus Polaromonas. The sequence goes on from CANGYC010000086.1 coordinate 6,930, forward strand.
GGCGATAGGGCTGTGCCATCTACCCCGGGGCGTCAGGAAAGAATCGCCCAGGGGACTGGGCTCCTACACAACACACCGGCGAAGGTAGAGGCGCACGCTCAGGAGCGAAAGCGCTTTCTCGTGAGCGCCAGCGCCACCCAGAAGCCCGCCACCGCATAGGCCAGCAACACCAGCAGGTGCTGGGCGCCCTGAGTGGGCCACTGCCCCAGGAACAGCGGCCGCACCAGCTCCACCGCCGCGGTCAGCGGCAGCCACTGCGCAATGGCCTGCATGAAGCCGGGCAGCTGGTCACGCGGAAAGAACACGCCCGAGAGGAACATGGTGGGCGTGAGAAACAGCGTGAAGTAATAGGTGAAGAAGTCGTAGCCCTTGGCCAGTGCATTGAAGATGAGCGCGATGCTGGCAAACACGATGCCCACCAGGCCCAGTAGCGGCAGCGCCAGCAGCAGCCAGGGGCTGGCGCTGATGCCTAGCACCAGCATCACGACCAGGATGACGGTGGTGGTGAACAGCGACTTGAAGGCGGCCCAGAGCATCTCGGCCATGACCACGTCGTCGAGCTGCACGGGCGCGTTCATGATGCCGTCCCAGGTGCGCTGCACATGCATGCGCGAGAAGGCCGAATACAGCGCCTCGAAGGAAGCCGCATTCATGGCACTCATGCAGATGGAGCCCGAGGCCAGGAACACGATGTAGGGCACGGCACTGCCACCCAGCTGGACCTGGCCGACCAGCGCGCCCAGGCCGTAGCCGAAAGCCACCAGCGTGATCAGCGGCTCAGCGATGTTGCCCACGAGGCTGGGCACAAAGAGCTTGCGCCACACCAGCAGGTTGCGCTGGAACACGGGCACCCAGCGCCAGCTCAGGCGCGGGGCTCGCCAGGGGGAGGGTGGGGCGGCGGTGCGCATCAGGCGTCCTCGCGGATCTGGCGGCCGGTGAGCTTGAGGAAAAGGTCCTCGAGGTTGGCCGGCCGGTGCAGGGTGCGCAGTTGCGGATACTCGGCCAGGGCCGCGGTCAGGGCCTTGGCGTCGTGCGTGTAGAAAAAGACCGTCTCACCGCTGACCTCGGTGCGGGCGGCCAGGCTTTTGAGCGGGCTGCCCGCCAGCGCCAGCGCCCCTGTGCCGTAGACCTCCACCACCTCGGGTTCGAGGTTCTGCGCGATCAGCTCGCGCGGCGCGCCCTCGCACATCTTCTTGCCATGGTCCAGCACCAGCAGGCGGTTGCACAGGCGCTCGGCCTCATCCATGAAGTGGGTGGTCAGCAGGATGGACTTGCCCTGTTGCACCAGGCGCTGCAGGCGCTCCCACATGAGGTGGCGCGCCTGCGGGTCCAGGCCGGTGGTGGGCTCGTCGAGCAGCAGCAGGTCGGGGTCATTCACCAGAGCCCGGGCCAGCGAGAGGCGGCGCTTCATGCCGCCCGAGAGCTCGCTGAGCTTGGCTTCGGCTTTGCTGGTGAGCGCGGCAAATTCCAGCAGCGCGGGGATGCGTGTCCGGATCACGGCATCGGGCAGGCCGAAGTAGCGGCCGAAGACCAGCAGGTTCTCGGCGCAGGAAAAATCGGGGTCCAGGCTGTCGAACTGGCTGACGATGCCCAGGCGCGCCTTGATGGCCAGGCCATCGGCCGGCATGGACAGGGTGGGGCTGCCGGCTGGCTGGAACAGCACCTCGCCGGCATCGGGCGTGGCCAGGCCCAGGCACATGCGGATGGTGGTGGTCTTGCCGGCGCCGTTGGGGCCGATCACACCCAGGCATTCGCCGGGCGCAATGGCAAAGGAGAGCGCATCGACCACGGTGGTGCCGCCGTAGCGCTTGCTCAGCCCCTGCACGGAAAAAATCGGGGCGCTCGGAGCGGGGGAGGGGCTCATGTCGGCATTGTGCCCGGCAGCCGGCACGCCGCTCCC
>CANGYC010000087.1 GCA_947457975.1 Comamonadaceae bacterium
GCCTGACTGTGGCGCCCCTGCGCACCTCGGCCATGCGCGCCCTCGGTGCCTTCGCCAATGTGTTCGCCATCGAGTCCTTCATGGATGAGCTGGCCCTGCAGACCGGCCAAGACCCACTGGCCTTCCGGCGCCGCCACCTGCAAGATCCGCGGGCGCTGGCCGTGCTGGAGGCGGTGGTGCAACGCTCCGAGTGGTGGGGCCGCCGTGCAGAGGAACCCGAGGGTGTGGGCCACGGCCTGGCCTGGGCCCGCTACAAAAATTCCGGCGCCTGGTGCGCAGTGATCGCGCGCGTGCAGGTGGACGAGCAGGTGAGGGTGCTCGACCTGGACGTGGCGGTCGATGTCGGCATGGTGGTCGACCTCGACGGCGTGATCAACCAGATCGAGGGCGGCGCCATCCAGAGCACCAGCTGGGCCCTTAAAGAGCAGGTCACCTTTGACCGCGAGGCCATCACCAGCAACGAGTGGCTCACCTACCCCGTGTTGCGCTTCAGTGAAGTGCCCCGCGTGCGCGTGCACGTCATCGACCGGCCGGACGAGCCGCCCATTGGGGCCGGCGAAGCCGCCCAGGGCCCCGTGGCGGCCGCACTGGCCAATGCCGTGCACGACGCGCTGGGTGTGCGCGTGCGCGAGCTGCCCCTGAGCCCCGACGCGCTGCTGCGCGCTGTGCATGCCTCGGAGGCCGCATGAGTACCCCAAAGGATTCCAAGCCCATGTTCCATGTCAACGGACAAGCCGTGCACTTTGACGGCGATGACAAAACCCCCTTGCTGTCGGTGCTGCGCGATGAACTGGCCTTGAGCGGCCCCAAGTTCGGCTGCGGCCAGGGCGAATGCGGCGCCTGCATGGTGCTGGTCGATGGCCAGCCGCAGACCTCGTGCAACCTGCCGGTGTGGTCGCTCCAGGGCCGCCAGGTGCGCACGCTCGAAGGCCTGGGCACGCCCGAGCGCCCCCATCCCGTGCAGACAGCTTTTCTTGAGGAGCGTGCTGCCCAGTGCGGCTACTGCGTCTCGGGGGTGATCACCTCTGCGGCTGCGCTGCTCGAGCGCCAGCCGGCGCCCCGTCGTGAGGACATCGTCCAGGCCCTGGAAAAACACCTGTGCCGCTGCGGCGCGCACAACCGCATGGTGCGCGCCATCGAGCGTGCCGCCACGTCTCCTTCTGCTTCCTGAAAGATTCCATGTTGAAGAATTGGCTCAATCCCTCCGCACACAGCCATTCGGGCCGCGGTTTCTGGTTCTGTGGCTGCTCGGGCCTGCCCGTGGCGCCCGAAGGCAGTGGCGGCGCCTCGCCACGCCGTGCGCCGGTGGTGATCCGCGGTAAGCGTGCCCGCACGGTGGACGTGCATGCACACTGCTATTTCCAGGGGGCGCTCGAGCTCATGGGTGACGAAGCCAAGGCCGTGCTGCCGCCGGTCAAAGGCGTGCCCGAGCACTTCCTGCAGGTGGACCAGCAGTTGGCGGCCCGCTTCGAGGCCATGGACCGCATGGGCGTGGATCTGCAGGTGCTCAGCATCAACCCCTTTTGGTACAAGAAAGACAAGGAAACGGCCGAGGCGATCTGCCGCATTCACAACGACAACCTGGCCGAGCTCAGCGCCCGCCACCCCAAGCGCCTGGCTGGTTTTGCCTCGCTGCCCATGCAGTTCCCCGAGCTGGCCGTGGCCATGCTGGAGGAGGCGGTGCGCAAGCAGGGCCTCAAGGGCGCGGCCATCGGCGGCAGCGTGGCAGGTCAGGACTTCGCTCTGTCTCAATTCCATCCGGTGCTGGCCAAGGCGCAGGAGCTGGGCGTGATGCTGTTCATCCACCCGCAGAGCACACCCGAGCTGCAGGCGCGCTTGAAAGGCAATGGCTGGTTGTCGAATGTGATCGGCAACCCGCTGGACACCACGATCGCGCTGCAAAAACTCATCTTCGAGGGCGTGTTCGACAAGTTCCCCGAGCTCAAGGTGCTGGGTGCGCACGGCGGCGGTTTCCTGGGCTCGTACGCGCCGCGCATGGACCGCAGCTGCTTTGTCTCGCCGCAGAACTGCAACCCCGAGATCGTGCTCAAGAAAAAGCCGACCGAGTACATCCGCCAGATCTATTTCGATGCCCTGGTCTTCACCGGCGAGGCCCTGCGCCACCTGGCTGCCGAGGTGGGCAGCTCGCAGATCATGATCGGCACCGACCACCCCATCCCCTGGGAGGACGACCCGGTGGGCCACATCATGGCCACCCCGGAGCTCAGCGACGATGACCGGCTCGCCATTCTGGGCGAGAACGCCATTCGCGCCCTCGGCCTCTCACTCTGACCCTAGCCTCTACAAAAACCCTCAAGGAGATCCCATGAAGCACCCCCTCTTGTCCCTGTGCAGCCGGCGCCTGGCGCTGACGCTGGCTGCGGCCGCCAGCCTGGCCGCCGTCACGCCGATGGCCCATGCCCAGGCCGGTTATCCCAACAAGCCGATCCGCATGATCGTGCCGCTGGGTGCGGGCAGTGCGGTCGACGTGGCCGCGCGCCTTCTGGCGCAGAAGATGTCCGAGAACATGGGCCAGTCCATCGTGGTGGAGAACATCACGGGGGCGGCCGGCCTCATTGGTGCCGATCGGCTGGCCAAGGCGGCGCCCGACGGCTACACCATCGGCGGCTTCAATGACAGCGTGCTCACCATGGTGCCCAACCTGAACCCGAACACGCCCTTCAACCCCGTCACCGACTTTGCCCACATCTCTCAGGTCGCCACCATCGAGTTCAGTGTGGCGGTTGCTACCAACTCGCCCTACAAGACAACCGCTGATCTGGTGCGCGCCGCCAAGGCTGCGCCCGGCCGCATCACTTACGCTTCCGGCGGCAATGGCAGCCCTCAGCACCTGGGCGGCGCACTGTTTGCCTCGCACACCGGCATTGACATCAAGCATGTGCCGTACCGCAGCGCCAGCAATGCCGCGCAGGACGTGGCTGCCGGCCAGGTTGATGTGACCTTCCAGGGCATCGCCACCGTGGCGGCGCTGGCCAAGGCCGGCAAGATGCGGCTCATCGGCGTGATGACCGATGCCCGCCACCCCGAGTACCCGGACAGCCCCACGCTCAAGGAGCAAGGCATTCAGGGCTTCGAGTACAGCACCTGGTTCGCCCTGACCGCGCCCAAGGGCACGCCCAGCGAGATCACGACCCGGCTGCACCGCGAGGTGGTCAAGGCCCTGGCGGATCCATCGATCAAGGAACGCTATGCGGCCCTGGGCCTGCGTTCCAATGGCACCACGCCTCAGCAGGTCACCGCTCTGGTGAGCAGCCAGCTCGCCCGCTATGGCAAGGCCATTGCCGACAACGGCATCAAGGGTGAGTGAGGCCAGCAGGGCCGGCGCGCCCTGGCTTTCCTGTTAAACTCATCCTCATCAACACGGATGAGCCCATTGCAATCAATGGGCTTTTTCCTTGACCACTTTGGTGGTTCCCTGCGGGAATAGCTCAGTTGGTAGAGCGCAACCTTGCCAAGGTTGAGGTCGACGGTTCGAGACCGTTTTCCCGCTCCATATCTTCAAAACGCCCGGTCCACGACCGGGCGTTTTGCTTTGGTGGCGCCCCTTTTTTAAAAATAGGTGCCCGCCAGCGTCAGCACCTGGCCACCGGTGCCCAGCTTGAAGCGGGAGATGCCGGGCAGCTCGTGCGTGTTCACGCCGCCCAGGTCGAGTTGCTCGAAACCTTGGCCCTGCAGGTGTTCGATGGCCCGCCACAGCAGCAGGTTGTGCACGTTCAGGCGCCGGCCTTCGTCGCTGGACCAGCCCATGTGGTAAGTGGCACAGCGTCCATGAAAGAGGAAGAGCATGGCGCCGGCCAGCTCCTTGCCTTGCCGGGCGGTGCTCATCACATAGGCCTGCGAGGGCTTGTCATGGGCATCGATGTAGGCGCCCACCAGCTCGGTGGGCAGGCCATGAAAGCCCCGGCTCATGCGCTGCTCGCCTTCGCGCCTAAGCAACTGTTCACAGGCCTGCCGGTCAGCCTGGACCTGCACCCGCAGGCTGAGCTCGGCTTCGGCCTTGGCCAGGCGGTTGCGCCACTTGCCGTCCAGGTCGGCCCGCAGGGCCGCCGTGCTGCGGCGCAGGTCGCACAACACGGTGGAATAGCCGGTCATCACACGGTGGAGCCTGGCCATCTCTTGGGCCTGCAGCTCCTGCGCCCCGGTATTGGGTGAGAGCAGGGCGATGCGCAGTGGCCGCACCGGCACTGAGCGCTGCAGTTCGCGGTAAGCCTCTTGTCGCTCTGCGCCCGTGAGCGATGGAGCCCAGACTGGCCCGCGCGTGCATGAAGCCAGACTCAGGTAGCCGGCCACGCGGCGGCATATGAACTGCGCCAGTCCCCGCACAGCGCCATCCACCTCGATGTGGGCACGGTGCACCTGCACGCCCAGGGTGCGCATGGCCTCGCCGTAGGCCCAGGCCTGCTGCAGCGAGCCGCCGTGCTGCGTGTGAAAAGCCTGCCAGCCTGCCCGGTCTATCTGATTCCAGCTCACCTTCATGGGACCGCATCATACGAAGCTCGGCCGCGGTCTGGTCGCTTGCTCCACAATGCGATCTGCCGAGCTTGACCATGAAAAAAACCGCCGAGCACACCATCCTGGGCCACGATTTGCCCAAGCCCCGCCTCACGTTGGCGGGGGCGCTGTGGTGCATGGTCTACCTGGGCGTGCCGGTGCTGCTGCTGGGCAGCCTGCTCGATGCGCTGGCGCAGTGGCTGTTCGGCTGGTGCCTGGGTTGGTGGTGCGTCATCTGATGGCTGGGCAGGCCCAGGGCATGCGCTGGTTGTTCAAGTAGAAGCCCCTACCTCTCCATAACCCTCATAGCCAAGCCCCCTACCCTGACCTAGGATTCCCAAATATAGACGGCCAAGGCCGATCACATAACAAGGAGAGCATGTCTTGGCGGCAGAGATCATTCTGGAAACGCGTGGGTTGACCAAGGAGTTCAAGGGCTTCGTGGCGGTCAACCAGGTGGACCTGCAGGTCCAGCGCGGCCATATCCATGCCCTGATCGGCCCCAATGGTGCCGGCAAGACCACCTTCTTCAACCTGCTGACCAAGTTCCTGCCGCCCAGCGCCGGCAGCATCACCTTCAACGGCGTGGACATCACGCACGAAAAGCCCGCCCAGACCGCGCGCCGTGGCATCGTGCGCTCCTTTCAGATTTCTGCGGTCTTCCCGCACATGACGGTGCTGGAGAACGTGCGCGCCGCCCTGCAGCGCCAGCTTGGCACCTCGTTTCATTTCTGGCGCTCGGAAAAAACCCTCTGGCACCTGCATGAGCGCGCGCGCCAACTGCTGGCCGACGTGGATCTGCAGGACTTCGAGGACGAGCTCACCGTCAACCTGCCCTACGGCCGCAAGCGCGCCCTGGAGCTGGCCACCACTTTGGCGCTGGAGCCCGAGCTGATGCTGCTGGACGAACCCACCCAGGGCATGGGGCACGAAGACGTGGACCGCGTCACGCAGCTCATCAAGAAGGTCTCCAGCGGCCGCACCATCTTGATGGTGGAACACAACATGAACGTGGTCTCGCGCATCGCCGACCGCATCACGGTGCTGCAGCGCGGCGCGGTGATCGCCGACGGCCCGTATGAAGAAGTCTCGCGCAATCCCCTGGTGATCGAGGCCTACATGGGCAGTGCCGACACCGAGCTGGTGGGAGCGCACTGATGGCCGCTGAATTCCTGCACATCGACAAGCTCAACGCCTGGTACGGTGAGTCGCACATCCTGCATGGCGTGAACCTCACCGTGAACGAAGGCGAGGTGGTGTGCTTGCTGGGCCGCAACGGTGCCGGTCGCACCACCACCCTGCGGGCCATCGTGGGTCTGACGGGGGCGCGCACCGGCTCCATTCGCATTCGTGGACAAGAGGCCATCCGGCTGCCGGCGCACAAGGTGGCGCGCTTGGGCATCGGCTATTGCCCGGAAGAGCGCGGCATCTTCGCCAGCCTCTCGGCAGAGGAAAACCTGATGCTGCCCCCGACCATTGCCAGTGGCGGCATGGGCCTCGATGAGATCTACGCCATGTTCCCCAACCTCAAGGAGCGCGCTGCCAGCCCGGGCACGCGCTTGTCGGGCGGGGAGCAGCAGATGCTGGCGGTGGCCCGCATCCTGCGCACCGGTGCCCGCCTGCTGCTGCTCGACGAAATTTCCGAGGGCTTGGCGCCGGTCATCGTGCAAAAACTGGCCGAGACCATCCGCATGCTCAAGGCCAAGGGCTACACCGTGGTGCTGGTCGAGCAGAACTTCCGCTTTGCAGCGCCTCTGGCCGACCGCTTCTACGTGATGGAGCACGGCCGCATCGTGCAGCAGTTCGCCCAGTCAGAGCTGGCTGGCAACACGAAGATGCTTCAGGACTACCTGGGCGTCTGATCTTTTTTTCATTGACCACCCGAGAGGAAATAACCATGAAACTCAAGACCCTCGCAGCAGCCCTGGCCCTGGCCGTCGGCACCTTCGGCACCATTGGCACCCAGGCGCAGGCGCCCGGCCCCGTCAAGATCGGTTTCATCACCGACATGTCCAGCCTCTATGCCGATATCGACGGCCCGGCCGGCGCCGAAATGATCAGGATGGCCGTGCAGGACTTCGGCGGCAGGGTGCTCGGACGGCCCATTGAAGTGCTGACCGCCGACCACCAGAACAAGGCTGACGTGGCCAGCTCCAAGGCCCGCGAATGGATCGACAAGGACGGCCTGTCCATGCTGATCGGCGGCACCAGCTCCGGCACGGCCATTGCCATGTCCAAGGTGGCATCCGAGAAGAAGCGCCCCTACATCGTGATCGGTGCCGGCTCCTCGCGCCTGACCAATGAGGACTGCTCGCCCTACACCGTGCACTACGCTTACGACACCGTGGCCCTGGCCAAGGTGGCGGGCTCGGCCCTGGTCAAAGCCGGCAACAAGAGCTGGTACTTCCTGACCGCCGACTACGCCTTTGGTCACTCCCTGGAGGCCGACGCCACCACCGTGGTCAAGGCCAACGGTGGCTCGGTGGCCGGCTCGGTGCGCCACCCGCTCAACGCCTCGGACTTCTCGTCCTTCCTGCTGCAGGCCCAGGGCTCCAAGGCCCAGATTCTGGCCTTGGCCAATGCCGGCGGCGACACCATCAATGCCATGAAGGCCGCCCGTGAGTTCGGCATCAACAAGACCATGAAGGTCGCCGGTCTCCTGGTGTTCATTAACGACGTGCACAGCCTGGGCCTGGGTACCACCGAGGGCCTGCAGCTGGCCGACAGCTGGTACTGGAACCAGGACGACGCCAGCCGCGCCTTCGCCAAGCGCTTCTTCGAGAAGTTCAAGCGCATGCCTTCGAGCATCCAGGCGGCCGACTACTCGGCCGCCATGACCTACCTCAAGGCCGTACAGGCCGTGGGCACCACCGATGCCGACAAGGTGATGGCCGAGCTCAAGAAGATGAAGATCTCGGACTTCTACCACCAGAACGCCACCATCCGCGCCGATGGTCGCCTGATCCACGACATGTACCTCTACCAGGTCAAGGCTCCGAAGGAGTCCACCACCCCCTGGGACTATTACAAGCTCGTGGCCAAGGTGCCCGGCGACCAGGCCTTCACCACCTTGGCCGAATCGCGCTGCTCGCTGGTCAAGAAGTAAACCCTTTGGCAACTGCGTGAGCAGGCGGCGCCCCTGGTCTGAAGGCCGGGGGCGCCGTGTGCGTCAACCCTAGAAGAAAGAGATCGATGGAGATCTTCGGCATACCGCACCAGGCCTTCCTGGGCCAGCTCATGCTGGGCCTGGTCAATGGAGCGTTCTACGCCATGCTCAGCCTGGGCCTGGCGGTGATCTTCGGCCTGCTGGACATCGTCAACTTCGCCCATGGCGCGCTCTACATGCTGGGCGCCTTTGCGGCCTGGATCCTGCTGGACAAGTTCGGTGTGGGTTACTGGTATGCGCTCTTTCTGGCTCCGCTCATCGTTGGTGCGTTCGGGGTGGTGATCGAGAGAGTCTTCTTAAAGCGCCTCTACGGCCTGGACCCGCTCTACGGCCTCTTGCTGACCTTTGGTCTGTCCCTCATTCTCGAGGGCGTGTTCCGTGAGCTCTATGGCGTGTCGGGCCAGTCCTACCAAGTGCCTGAACAGCTCAGCGGCGCCACCAACCTGGGCTTCATGATCCTGCCCAATTACCGCGCCTGGGTGGTGGTGGCCTCCTTGGTGGTGTGCCTGGGCACCTGGTACCTCATTGAGCGCACGCGCCTGGGTGCCTACCTGCGCGCGGCCACTGAAAATGCCAAGCTGGTGCAGGCCTTCGGCGTGAATGTGCCGGTGATGGTGATGCTCACCTACGGCGCCGGCGCTGCGCTGGCCGGCCTGGCCGGTGTGCTGGCCGCGCCCGTGATCCAGGTCACGCCGCTCATGGGCTCGAACCTCATCATTGTGGTGTTTGCCGTGGTCGTGATCGGGGGCATGGGCTCCATTCTGGGCTCCATCGTCACGGGCCTGGCACTCGGGCTGGTGGAGGGCCTCACGCGGGTGTTCTACCCTGAGGCCTCCAACGTGGTGGTCTTCGTCGTCATGATCATCGTGCTGATGCTGCGGCCGGCCGGTCTCTTCGGAAAGGA
>CANGYC010000088.1 GCA_947457975.1 Comamonadaceae bacterium
ATGCCTTCTTCAAAGCGCACCGACACTTGCTCGGCCTCGACCTCGACCTCGGGCTTCCAGAAGGCCGTGCCCATGATCGGGTTGACGATGCGGATGCCGGAGTTCAGCATCTCCAGGTCCTTGGCCTCGTGCGTGGCGCCCAGCATGTTGCTGTCGGTGGAATAGGCCTTTTCCACGCTCATCTTGTAGTCAAAGCCATTGGCGATGAGGAACTCGCTCATCTCCTTGCGCCCGCCCAGCTCGTCGATGAAGGTCTGGTCCAGCCAGGGCTTGTAGATCTTCAGACTCGGGTTGGTCAGCAGGCCGTAGCGGTAAAAGCGCTCGATGTCATTGCCCTTGTAGGTCGAGCCGTCGCCCCAGATGTGGACGTCGTCTTCCTTCATGGCGGCCACCAGCATGGTGCCGGTCACAGCCCGGCCCAGCGGGGTGGTGTTGAAGTAGGTGATGCCGCCCGTGGAAATGTGGAAGGCGCCGCTCTGGATGGCGGCAATGCCTTCATGGGCCAGCTGCGTGCGGCAGTCGACCAGGCGGGCCTTCTCGGCGCCGTAGGCCAGGGCCTTGCGAGGGATTTCCTCGTAGTCCGACTCGTCGGGCTGGCCCAGGTTGGCGGTGTAGGCGTAGGGCACGGCGCCCTTTTGCTTCATCCACAGCAGCGCGGCGCTGGTGTCCAGGCCGCCGGAGAAGGCGATGCCGACTTTCTGGCCCTTGGGCAGGGCTTGGAGAATGGTGCTCATGGTGTGCGCGCTTTCGCCGGCTTCAACCGAAGTGGCAGATGTAGTGGTAGGCCTCGGTCACGCGGATCTCGAACTTGGCATTGCCGAGCACGTTGAACTTCTCGCCGGCGCCAGACTTGACCCAGGCGTCGCTGCCGGCGAGCTTGTATTCGCAGGCGCCAGCCACGCATTCCATGATCTCGGGGGCGCCTGTGCTGAAGGTCAGGGTGGCCGGCAGGATCACGCCCACCGACTTCTTGGTGCCGTCGGCCAGGGTGATGCTGTGGCTGACGCACTTGCCATCGAAATAGACGTTGGCTTTGGTCTGGACGCTGACGTTGCTGATCTGTTCGGTGCTCATGGAGGTTCCGTGAAGGGGCGGGAGGGAGGGCGCACGGCGTGGCCGCGGCCAAACCCTGGATTCTAGGTCAGCCGCTGACGCTTCACCCGAGCGCCTGCGGGTGCCTGCGCCAATGAAAAAGCCCTCCAGAGAGGGCTTGGTGCAGGGGCCGTGGCTGCTTAGCGCCAGTGGCCATGGCCGTGGCCGTAGCCGTAGCCGTGACCACCGTGGCGGTGCGAGCCGCCGTGCCAGCCCAGGGACAGGCTGATGGGCGCCACGTAGGGCCGGTAGCCGTAGCGTACTGCGGGGTAGACCACAGGCGCGGCGCTCACGTACACGGGCGCCGACTGCACGATGGTGACGGTGGACGCCGGCTCGGCGCTGGACATGGGCGCGGGCAACACGCCCACGGGGCTGAGCTGCAGGCGCACGAACTGGCCCGGGTCGTTGGGCATCTTGATGCTGTAGCGCTTGCCCTCGTATTCGTAGATCACGTCGTAGTGCAGCACCCGGTTTTCGTAGGTGGTCTGGGTGGTGCACTGCTGGACGTTGCGCACTTCGTCGCGCGTGCCTTCGATGCGGTTGCCGAGGATGGCGCCGCCGACCAGGCCGATCACGGTGGCGACATCGCGGCCGCTGCCGCCGCCAATGGCATTGCCCACCGCGCCCCCGGCGATGGCACCCATGGCCGCCCCGGCGCCCGAGGGCTGGACCTGCTGGATCACCTGCTGGTTGCTGCACACCTGGCGGGGCACGGCCACTTGCTGCATCACGGCCGTGCTGGAGAGCACGCGGGCCATGACTTCCTGGGCCTGGCTGGCCGTGGAGGCCAGGGCTGCGCTGGTGCCCAGGGCAAGGAGGGTGGCAAGTCGGGTGTAGATGTTTTTCATGGTGTTCTCCTTGAATGGCGGCGGCTTTCGGGCCAGTCCCGCCCCTGGTTCAACGTTTCTGAGCTTGTTTTGGTTCACATCGGGGCTGTAAATCGCTGGTAAATCCTAGCGGGTCTGGCCCAAGCCTTGAAGTGATGAAGAAAAAAGTTCCCATTCTTCAGCTTTGAATCCCACGCTGGTGTGGCCTGGCCACTCGAGCACGGGCCGTTTGATGAGGCTGGGCTGCTCTCGCATCAGGGCCTGGGCGCTGGCGCTGTCCTGGGCCCGGGCCTGCTGAGCCGCCTCGAGTTTGCGCCAGGTGGTGCCCTGGCGGTTGAGCAATTTTTCCCAGCCCAGCGCGTCGGCCCAGCGGGCCAAACCGTCTGCCGGTACCCCGGCCTTCTTGAAATCGTGGAAGGTGTAGGCGATGTGGTGCGCGTCCAGCCAGGCGCGGGCCTTCTTGACGGTGTCGCAATTGGGAATGCCGTAGACAGTGATCATTCCCTGATTTTCGCAGCAGCGGCCTTGCCCCGCAGGGGTTGGGGGCACGGCCCCTTGCGCGACAATCCTGCCACCATGGAAGCACCCCACACCCTCGACGACTGGCTGGCCCACTGCGAGCGACTGCATCCCAAGGGCATCGACATGGGCCTGGAGCGTGTGCGCGCCGTGGCACACCGCATGTCCCTGAAGTTCAACTGCCCGGTGATCACCGTGGCAGGAACCAATGGCAAGGGCTCGACCTGCGCCATGCTGGAGGCGGTGCTCATGCAGGCCGGTTACCGCACGGGCCTGTACACCTCGCCGCACCTGGTGCATTTCCAGGAGCGCTGCCGGCTGCGGGGCGAACCCGTGCTGCCCGATGCGCTGCTGCCGCATTTCCAGGCCGTGGAGCGGGCCCGCCTGGGGCCGGCGTCCCAGGGTTTCCTGCCGGGCCGCCCGCAGGACGTCGAAGGCGAGGTCTCGCTGACCTACTTCGAGTTCACCACCCTGGCCATCCTCTCGCTGCTCTCCCGCGCCGAGCTCGACGTGGTCATCCTGGAGGTGGGGCTGGGCGGGCGTCTGGATGCGGTGAACCTCATCGACACCGACTGCGCCATCATCACCAGCATCGACCTGGACCACATGGAATTCCTGGGGCCGGACCGTGAAACGATTGGCCGCGAGAAGGCCGGCATCATTCGGGCCGACCGCCCCGTGGTGGTAAGCGACCCCATGCCGCCCAAGAGCGTGCTCAAGACGGCACAGCTGCTGGGCGCTGAGCTGTGGCAGCTGGGCCCGGACTTTCAGTTTTCGGGCGACAAGATCCAGTGGACCTGGGCTGGCCGCGGCAAACGCTACGCCGGCCTGGCCTACCCGGCGCTGCGCGGTGCCAACCAGCTCGTCAATGCCGCTGGGGTGCTGGCCGCTCTCACGGCCCTGCGCGACAAGTTGCCTGTCACCGCCCAGGCCATCCGCAACGGCCTGGCCCTGGTGGAGCTGCCGGGGCGCTTTCAGATCGTGCCGGGCCAACCCACGCTGGTGCTTGATGTGGCGCACAACCCGCATTCGGTGGCGGCCTTGGCCGAGAACCTCGATGCCATGGGCTTTCACCCTTGCACGCATGCCGTCTTTGGCGCCATGGCCGACAAGGACCTGGCGCCCATGTTCGCGCGCATCGAGCCCCTGATGGACAAGTGGTACTTCTGCGACCTGCCCACCCCCCGGGCGGCCTCAGCCACCGATCTGCAGGCCCGCTGGCAGGCCGGCCGCACCCGCCCAGACACCACGTCCTCCTGCCATGCCGACCCGCTGTCGGCCCTGCGCGCTGCGGTCGCTGCGGCAGACCCCGCTGATAGAATCGTCGTCTTCGGTTCCTTCTTCACAGTGGGGGGCGTTTTGAAGGATGGCGTGCCCCGTTTGTCGGCCCAGCACCTGACGGGCTGAGCACCTTTCGGACGCGCCTCACGAGCCCCCGCAGGAGCTGCTGACAGCGACCCTGTCCATCGGCCTTTTTCTCTACGGACACAGCCTCGACCATGTCGATTTTCAATTTCCGCCGGGGCCGGCCTGCCAATGCCAAGGCATCGGCCAAGGGAGCCGCCGCTTCCAAGACCGCACCCGAAAGCGTCGAGGTCGTTCGCAAGCGCGCACGCCAGCGCCTCATTGGTTCGGCCGTGCTGGTGCTGCTGGGCGTGATTGGCTTTCCCCTGCTGTTCGAGACCCAGCCACGCCCCGTGGCCATCGACATTCCCATCGAGATTCCCTCGCGCACGGCGGTCAAGCCCGGCTCACCGATCCCGGCGGTATCGCGCAGCGAGCCGGCCGTGGCAGCCCAGCCGGCCGTGGCGGCCAGCGCTGCCGCCCCCAGCGAACCCGTGCCCCCGGCCGCCAGCTTGCAGGACAGGGCAGCGCTTGTGGAGGCCAAGCCCAAGGCCGAGGAGCCCGTTCGTGCCAAGGCCCAGCCAGAGGCCAGCCCTGCCCCAGCACCTGCGCCTGCCCCAGCACCTGCTCCTGCAACAGCCGACGATGCCCGCGTGATCGTTCAGGTGGGGGCCTTCACCGACGAAGCCCGTGTGCGCGAAACCCGGGCCAAGCTTGAAAAGGCGGGCCTGAAGACCTATACCCAGGTCGCCGAGACCAAGGAGGGCAAGCGCATCCGCGTGCGGGTGGGGCCCTTTGCCAGCAAAGCCGAGGCCGAGAAGGTGGTGGCCAAGATCAAGGCCCTGAACCTGCCGGCCACCATCTTGGTGCTCTGACGCCTCGTGACCACGCTCGACTGGCTCTTTGTCTGCGTGCTGGCGCTGTCCCTGCTGATGGGCGCCTGGCGCGGCCTGGTCTATGAGGTGCTGTCGGTGCTGGGCTGGGTGGTCGCTTTCTTTCTGGCCCAGTGGCTGGCGCCGGCGGTGGCCGTCAAGCTGCCCATGGACTCCCTGGCTGAACCCATCCGCCATGCGGCGGCCTTCGTGATCACTTTCCTCGTGGTGGTGTTCGCCGCAGGCCTGCTGGCCTCGCTGCTGCGCAAGCTGATCTCGGTGGTGGGGCTGCGACCCATAGACCGGGTGCTGGGCGCCGCCTTCGGCCTGGTGCGGGGCCTGATGATGTTGTTGGCGCTGACGGTGGTGGTCGAGATGACCTCGCTGAAGTCCGCGCTCTGGTGGCAGGCGTCGACAGGCGCCTCCCTGCTGTCGGTCACTTTGGTGGGGCTCAAGCCCGTTTTGCCCGAAGGCCTTGGCCGGTACCTGAACTAATTCGACGGACTTTTCATCATGTGCGGAATCCTTGGCGTTGTCAGCAACGCCCCAGTCAACCAGTTGATCTATGACGGACTGCTGCTCTTGCAGCACCGCGGTCAAGATGCGGCTGGCATCGTCACCCAGCAGGACCGCAAGTTTTTCATGCACAAGGCCAAGGGCATGGTGCGCGACGTGTTCCGCACCCGCAACATGCGCGCCTTGCCCGGCAACGTGGGCCTGGGCCAGGTGCGCTACCCCACCGCCGGTAACGCCTTCAGCGAAGAAGAGGCCCAGCCTTTCTACGTGAACGCGCCCTTTGGCCTGGTGATGGTGCACAACGGCAACCTCACCAATGCTGCCGAACTCAAAGCTGAGCTGTTTTCCATCGACCACCGACACATCAACACCGAGAGCGACTCCGAGGTGCTGCTCAATGTGCTGGCGCATGAGCTTGAGAAGACCACGCGCGGCCTGCCGCTCACGCCAGCCGATGTGTTTGCCGCCGTGCGCGGGGTGCACAAGCGCATCAAGGGCTCTTACGCGGTGGTGGCGTTGATCGCTGGCCACGGCCTGCTGGCCTTCCGGGATCCCTACGGTATCCGGCCCCTGTGCCTGGGTCGCCAAGGCCATACGGTGATGGTGGCCAGCGAATCCGTGGCCCTGGAGGGCACGGGCCACCATTTCGAGCGCGACATCCAGCCCGGCGAGGCGGTCTTTATTGACCCGCAGGGCCAAGTGCATGCGGCGCAGTGCGCCGAGGGCGCCCAGCTCAAGCCCTGCATCTTCGAATTTGTGTACCTCGCCCGGCCTGATTCCGTGCTCGATGGCATCTCGGTGTATCAGGCGCGCCTGAACCTGGGCGAGTCGCTGGCCAAGCGGGTGATCTCGACAGTGCCGCCCAACGAGATCGACGTGGTCATCCCCATCCCCGAGTCGAGCCGGCCCAGCGCCACGCAGTTGGCCCACCTGCTGGGCATTCCCTACCGCGAGGCCTTCGTGAAGAACCGCTACGTGGGCCGCACCTTCATCATGCCGGGGCAGGGCGTGCGCAAGAAGTCGGTGCGCCAGAAGCTCAACGTGATTGCCAGCGAATTCAAGGGCCGCAACGTGCTGCTGGTCGACGACTCCATCGTGCGCGGCACCACCAGTCGGGAGATCGTGCAGATGGCCCGCGACGCCGGTGCCCGCAAGGTCTACCTGGCCAGCGCCGCACCGCCCGTGCGCTTTCCGAACGTGTACGGCATCGACATGCCCACCCCCACCGAACTGGTGGCGCACAACCGCTCGGTGGAGGAGGTGCGCGAGCTCATCGGCTGCGATGCCCTGATTTACCAGGACGTCGAGGGCATGAAGCGCGCCATCGGCATGCTCAATGAGAAGTTGGACGGGTTCGACGCCTCCTGCTTCGACGGTGTCTACATCACCGGCGATATCACGCCTGAATCGATTGCCAAAATGAATGCGCAGCGCGTGGACACCAGCGAGGAGGGCGACACCGACGTCTCCCGCCTGGCCCTGCCCAACGCCCAGCTGGCCTGAAGGACGCGCCATGACCGACCCCCGCAAAGACTGGCACCGCGACACCATCGCCGTGCGCCTGGCCGAAGACAAAAGCCAGTTTGGCGAGAACTCCGAGGCCCTGTTCCTCACCAGCAGCTTTGTGCAGCCCGATGCAGCCACTGCCGCCCGGCGCTTTGCCGGTGAGGAAGAGGGCTACATCTACTCGCGCTTCACCAACCCCACGGTGACCAGCATGGAAAAGCGCCTGGCCGCCCTGGAAGGCGCCCAGGCCTGTATCGGCACCTCCAGCGGCATGGCCGCCATCGTGCTCATGTGCATGGGCCTGCTCAAGGCGGGCGACCATGTGGTGTGCTCGCGTTCGGTGTTCGGCTCCACCATCAAATTACTGGCCGGTGAATTCGGCAAGTTTGGCGTGCAGTCCAGCTTTGTCTCGCAGACCGACGTGGCCGAGTGGAAGGCCGCCATCCAGCCCAACACGCGCCTGCTCTTCGCCGAGACCCCGACCAACCCGCTGACCGAGGTGTGCGACATCCGCGCGCTGGCAGACGTGGCCCATGCCGCTGGCGCGCTGCTGGCCGTGGATAACTGCTTTTGCTCGCCTGCGCTCTCGCAGCCCATCGCGCTGGGCGCCGACCTGGTGATCCACTCCGGCACCAAGTACCTCGACGGCCAGGGCCGCGTGGTGGCCGGTGCGATCTGCGGACCTAAGGACTTGATTGAGGGCAAGTTCGTGCCCGTCATGCGCAGCGCCGGCATGAGCCTGTCGCCTTTCAACGCCTGGGTGGTCCTCAAGGGCATGGAGACCCTGGGCATCCGCATGCGTGCCCAGAGCGACAACGCCCTGGCCCTGGCCACCTGGCTGGAGGCGCAGCCCCAAGTGGCCCGCGTGTACTACCCGGGCCTGAAGTCGCACCCCCAGCATGCGCTGGCGCTGCAGCAGCAGTCGGGCCTGGGCGGCGCGGTGCTGTCCTTCGAGCTCCAGGGGGCCGATCCCCAGCAGGCCCGTGCGCGCGCCTTCCATGTGATCGACCACACCCAGGTGTGCAGCATCACCGCCAACCTGGGCGACACCAAGACCACCATCACTCACCCGGCCACCACTTCGCACGGGCGCCTGACGGAAGAGCAGCGCCAGGCCGCTGGTATCAGCCAGGGGTTGGTGCGGGTGGCCGTGGGCCTGGAACACATCGGCGACCTGCAGGCCGACCTGGCCCGGGGCCTTCATTCCCTGGCCTGATGCCCAGAGATCGATCATTCATGCCCGCAAGCTTGCGGGCTTTTTTCTGAGATGCCATGACCACAAGCGTTCGCACGCGCTTTGCGCCTTCGCCCACGGGCTTCATTCACCTGGGCAATATCCGCTCGGCCTTGTACCCCTGGGCCTTCGCCCGCGCCCAGGTTGGCGACTTTATCCTGCGCATTGAAGACACCGATCTCGAGCGCTCCACCCAGGCGGCGGTGGACGTGATCATCGAGGGCATGCGCTGGCTGGGCCTGAATTACGACGAAGGTCCGTTCTACCAAATGCAGCGCATGGACCGCTACAAGCAGGTGCTGGCCGAACTGCAGGCCGCCGGCCATGTCTACCCCTGCTACATGAGCGTGGAAGAACTCGATGCGCTGCGCGAGCGGCAGATGGCCGCCAAGCAAAAGCCCCGCTACGACGGCACCTGGCGGCCTGAGCCGGGCAAGGTGCTGCCGCCTGTGCCCGAAGGGGTGCAGCCGGTGCTGCGCTTCAAGAACCCGCTGTCGGGGGACGTGGTCTGGGAGGACAAGGTCAAGGGCCGCATCGCCATCAGCAACCACGAGCTCGACGATCTCGTGATCGCCCGCCCCGACGGCACGCCCACCTACAACTTCTGCGTGGTGGTC
>CANGYC010000089.1 GCA_947457975.1 Comamonadaceae bacterium
AACCAAAGTCAGCATTGGTCAAGTCCAGGCCCATCCTGTTGATTGCGGGGCTGGACGCGTAGGCGATAGAAGCACCCTGAGTCACGGCCACCCAGGATGGAACAAACAAGAGCTCAGCTCACCGACCGACAAGGATCTCCCATGCGCGCCATCAACAAAGCCAATAAATTGATCCAGTCCGCCCCCCACTCCGGCGAGGCCATTGCCCTGCGGGAATTGGTTCTGGCGCTTGAGACCGGGGCAGCTTTTCAGATCAGCAAGATCTACGAGCTCGACTACAAGAGCTTCGAGCTGGCCCTGGCCGTGATGGCCGATTGGCGCCTGGACCGGCATTACGCCAGCAAATTTCGCTTGATCGACGCGGCTCTCCAATCCAGCGCCACGGGCCCTGACGCCGCGCCATGACCCCTGGTCTGCGCATGTCGGCCGTTCTGCGACAGCCAGGCCCGCGCACATGAAAAGGCCTTGACTTTGGACCTGCCCATCCATTCGGGAGGCGCCGCCTGGGGCGCAGACCAGACCGGGCTCATCACCGGCTTCCATTTTGTGCCCGGTCAGCAGCCCAGACCCATCGACTCGCACGACGCCGCTCAATTTCTTGACGACCCCCAGGCTGCCAAAGCAAATCAGGGCTTCCTGTGGCTGCACTTCGACCTGGCCAACGCCCACAGTGTGCGCTGGCTCGAGCGGCACGCGCATTTACCTGACGCATTTTTTGAAGCCCTGGGCAGCCCGGTCCGCTCTACACGCGTCGAGCGTGCTGGCAGCGCCCTGGTGGCCGTGGTCAACGATGTCGTCTTTGACTTCGACTTTGACCCCGGTGACCTCACCACCCTGTGGGTGTGTCTTGAAAGCCACCTGATCGTTACCGGTCGGCAGCGCCGTTTGCGCTCGATTGACGCTCTGCGCCAGCGGATCAGGGAGGGCGAGCAGATGGCCACGCCCATGCAATTGCTCGAGCACCTGCTGCGCGAGCAATGTGACGTGCTGACGGACATCGTCCGGCAACTCACCCAGCGCACGGATGCCGTTGAAGACCGGCTGCTGGCTGGCCGGAACTCGACGCAGCGCACCACCCTGGGGGAGATGCGCCGGCTGCTGGTGCGCTTGAGCCGGCTGATGGCGCCCGAACCCACCTCCTTGTTCCGCATGCTTCAGCATCCACCAGACTGGATTACGGCGGGCGATCTTCAGGCCCTGCGCGAGGTCAATGAGGAATTCCTGGTGATGCTCAGCGACATGGCTTCTCTGCAGGAGCGCATCAAGCTGCTGCAGGAAGAGGTGGCCGCAGGGGTCAATGAGGCCACAGGCCGAAGCCTCTTCATGCTGACTATCATGACCGTGCTGGCACTGCCGATCAACATCCTGGCCGGTCTGTTCGGCATGAATGTCGGCGGCATTCCGCTGGCTGACGACCCGCACGGCTTTGCAACCATCGCCGTGCTGATCCTCGTATTTGCGGTCGCCGCCACCTGGTGGGTGGTGCGCCGACGGGGCAACTGAGCCCCCCTCAGCCCTCTTTGCGCCCCACCGACAGATAACGCCAACCCTCGGCCTGGAGCTTGGCCGGGGCATAGAGGTTGCGGCCATCGACGATGAGGCGGCCGCTCATGCGGTTGGCCATTTCATCGAAGTCCGGCGCGCGGAACTGCTGCCACTCGGTGCAGATGACCAGGGCCTGCGCGCCCTCCAGCGCGGCGTACTTGTCGGAGCTCAGCCGGAGATCGCTGCGCTCACCATAGATTCGCTCCGCCTCGTCCATGGCCACCGGGTCGAAGGCCTGTACCTGGGCGCCAGAGGCGAGCAGCGAGGCCAGCAGCACGCGGCTCGGGGCCTCGCGCATGTCGTCGGTGTTGGGCTTGAAGGCTAGGCCCCACACCGCAATTTTTTGACCGCGCAGGCCTGCGGGCCCGCCGAGTTCGCCGGCCAGCTGGGCAAACAGCCAGGCTTTTTGCCGTTGGTTGACCGCCTCCACCGCCTGCAGCAGCTGCGCCTCGTAGCCCACCTGTTCGGCCGTGCGCGCCAGCGCCTGCACGTCCTTGGGAAAGCAGCTGCCCCCATAACCGCAGCCGGGGTAGATGAACTGGTAGCCGATGCGCGGGTCCGAGCCGATGCCCTTGCGCACCTGTTCGATGTCGGCACCCAGGCGCTCGGCCAGGTTGGCCACTTCGTTCATGAAGCTGATGCGGGTGGCCAGCATGGCATTGGCCGCGTACTTGGTGAGCTCGGCGCTGCGCAGGTCCATCACCAGGGTGCGGTCGTGGTTGCGGTTAAAGGGCTCGTAGAGCTCGCGCATCAGGCCGATGGCCTCTTGGTGCTGGCTGCCGATCACGATGCGGTCGGGCTTGAGGAAGTCGGTTACCGCCGAGCCTTCCTTGAGGAATTCGGGGTTGGACACCACCTCGAACGCCGTGTCCATGCCGCGTGCGGCCAGTCCTTGGCGCACGCGTTCGCGCACCTGGTCTCCAGTGCCCACCGGGACCGTGGACTTGTTGACGATCACCCGCCAGTCCGACATGTGCCGGGCAATCGCATCGGCCACGGCCAGCACATGGCGCAGGTCCGCCGAGCCATCCTCGTCTGGCGGCGTCCCGACGGCAATGAACTGCAGCACGCCGAACGCCACGGCTTCCTGGGCGTCGGTGGTGAAGTGCAGGCGGCCTTCCGCGGCATTGCGCTGCACCATCTGCTCCAGACCCGGCTCCCAGATCGGGATGCGGCCTTCACGAAGCTGGCCGATTTTGCGTTCGTCCACGTCCATGCACATGACCTCGTGGCCGACCTCGGCCAGACAGGCCGCCGTGACCAAGCCGACATAGCCGACACCAAAGATGGACAGTTTGAGCATGCGTCAGTACAGGGTGGTGGGTGAGCCCGACAGTGTGTAGCGCACGGATGAAAGCACCGTGACAAGCCCGGCATGGTGCCGGCCCGGGCTCGTGTCACCGTCACAGCCCTGTCAAACCACCGCCATACATTGATGTATGTCCTTGCGCCTGGCCTGAGCGGATGCCCACCGGTTTTTACTTGCTGATCGCGGCGCAATTTTTGTCGGCGCTGGCCGACAACGCCTTGCTCATCGTCACCATGGCGGTGCTGCAGGCGCATGACTCTCCTGCCTGGTGGGCGCCCTTGCTCAAGTTCGGCTTTACCCTGGCCTATGTGGTTCTCGCCCCTGTGATGGGTGATCTGGCGGACGCCTTTCCCAAGGCCCGGCTGATGGCCTGGATGAACGGCGTGAAGTGGCTGGGTGCATGTGCCTTGATGCTGTCGGTGCATCCCGTGCTGGCCTTTTGCCTGGTGGGCCTGGGCGCGGCGGGCTATGCCCCCGCCAAGTATGGCTTGATCACCGAGCTGGTACCCCCAAGGCGCCTGGTGGCCGCCAATGGCTGGATTGAGGTGTCCGTCGTCACCGCGGCACTGGTGGGCACCGGCTTGGGCGGCTGGCTGGTCAGCACGCACTGGCTGGACAGTGGCCTGGCCGCTCAGGTGCAGATGGGGCTCCAGGCCCTGTCCCTGGATGCCGACGCCCTCATGGCCTCGCTCCTGGCCGTGATCATGCTGTACGTCATGTCGGGCTTGCTTAACCTGGGCGTGCCGGACAGTGGCGCACGCTACCCCGCCAGTAGCATTCATCCGCGGGCTCTGGTGCTGGCGTTCTGGCGCGCCAACCGCACCCTGTGGCGCGACCCCGAGGGGGGCCTCTCGCTGGCCGTGACCACCTTGTTCTGGGGCGTGGCGGCCACCCTGCAATTTATTGTGCTGCGCTGGGCCGAGGAGCGGCTGTCCCTGTCGCTCAGCCAGGCAGCCTATCTGCAGGCCGCTGTCGCGGTGGGGGTGGTGTGTGGCGCCATGCTCGCAGCCCGCTTTGTTCCCCTGGCGCAGGCCCGCCGGGTGATGCTCGCCGGTGTGGTGTTGGGCTTGATGATGCCTGTGGCGGCCAGTGTGCAGAGTGTTCCCTTGGCCGTGGTCCTGCTGATCTGGACCGGGGTCTTGGGCGGGCTGATGGTGGTGCCCCTCAATGCCTTGCTGCAGCACCGGGGCCACGTGCTGCTCACTGCCGGCCGTTCGGTCGCCGTGCAGGGCTTCAATGAAAACGCCAGCATTCTGGTGATGCTGTCACTCTACGCAGGCCTGCTGGCGGCACAGGTGTCCATCATTGACCTGATGTGGGGCTTCGGCCTGTTGATTGCGGTGGTGATGTGCGCGTTGATGCGTGCCGTCAAGGCGCCAGCTGCTTGAGAATCCCTTCAAAGCGGTCGATCACCGGGTCCCAGCCATGGGCCAGCGCCGTGGTGCGAGCGGCCGGTGCCAGCGCCTGGCGAAGCGCATCATCGGCAGCCAGACGGCACGCGCCTTCGATCAAGGCAGCCGGTGCCCCCATCGGGCACAAGATGCCATTGCGACCGGTCTCCACCAGCTGGCCGGCGGCCGCATAGTCAAAGGCCACCACGGGCAGCCCGCTGGCCAGGGCCTCGACCGTCACATTGCCAAAGGTCTCCGTCAGGCTGGGAAACACAAAGAGGTCGGCGCTGGCGTAATGGGCCGCCAGGTCCTCCCCGCTGCGCTGTCCGGCAAACAAGGCCTCCGGACACGCCGCTTGTAGTTGGCTGCGCAGCGGGCCGTCGCCGACCAGCAGCAGGCGGGTGCCGGGCCGCTGCTGCTGCACGGCGCGAAAGGCCTCGAGCAGCAGGCTCAGATTTTTCTCCACCGCCAACCTGCCCACGCAGGCCATGACCAGGTCCGAGGGCTGCACGCCCCAGCGTTCACGCAGGGCCAGGCTGCGTTTGTTCGGCTGGAACAGATCGGTGTCCACGCCGCGGGCCACCACCTCCAGGCGTTCGAAGCCGAGTCCCTGCAATTCAACTTTCAGGCGCTCGGTGGGCACCATGGTGCAGGCGGCACGGTTGTGAAACGCGCGTAGGTAGGCCGTCATGGGCCGCTGCAGCCAGCCCATTCCGTAATGCTGGGTGTAGGCATGGAAGTTGGTGCGGAAGTCCGAGCTCACCGGGATGCCCAGCTGCTGCGCCGCGCTCAGCGCCGACCAGCCGAGTGGCCCTTCGGTGGCCACGTGCACGATGTCCGGCCGCTGCTGCGTCCATAGCCGCACCAGGGAACGCCTGGAGGGCACTCCCATGCGCAGCTCTGGGTAACGTGGAATCGGGAAGCCCTGCACCAGGAATTCTTCGAAGCGCTGGCGCGGCAGGGCCGCTGCGCCCGACTGGCGGGGGCGCACCACCTGCAGGTCGTGGTGCCGGCCATGCAGTCCCTCAACCATGCGTGCCAGGGTGCGCGCCACGCCGTTGATCTCGGGCGGATAGGTCTCGGTGACCACTGCCACCCGCAGCGCATCGCGTGCGTGGGGGAGGTCTTCAAGGAGCAGCTCGGGGAGAGGGTCTCTGTACATGCCCTCCATGGTGAGGGCCGAACTCAACAGTTTCGTGACAGTGTGGCAAAACGCATGCAGTCATTTTTGTGTCATCACTCTGTCACGCCCTTTTCACGCACCCTCCCGACGATCCCAAGGCTGAGCGGAAAACTCTTCCGCGGCCCACAACGGAGACCAAACGTGTCCTTTTTTGAGCAGTTGCATGTCCAGCGTTGGGATGACCATCGCTATTACCACCACAGCCGCATCAACCAGAGCCTGCACCTGGTCAGCGCGCTCTGTTTCGTGATTGCCTACGGCCTGCTGTTCGTCGACCCGGCCTGGGCCGCCCTGCTGGCCTGGGGGGTGTCCATGACTACGCGCCAAGCGGGCCATTTCTTTTTCGAGCCGCGCGGCTTCGATGTGGTGAACAACGTCACTGACGAGTACAAGGAAGAGGTAAAGGTCGGCTACAACATCCGCCGCAAGATCGTCTTGATGTCGGCCTGGGGTCTGTCCCCCCTGGTGTTATGGCTGGAGCCCTCGCTGTTCGGTCAGATTGAGCCGGCCACGGACTTCCATACCTACCTGCATGACGTGGGCATGGCCTGGCTGGCACTGGGCGTGGCCGGGGTGATTCTTCGGGTGCTGCAGTTGTGGCGCCGCGAGAGCCTCATGACGGGCATCATCTGGGCCTTCAAGATCATCACGGATCCGTTCCACGACATCGCTCTGTACTGGAAGTCACCGCTGTACATGCTGCGCGGTGAGCGCCTCGACCCGATGTACCGCGCGCGACAGGATTGACATGTCGCCCCTCTTGAGCATGGAGATGGCGCTGGCTGCCGGCGCCTTGCTGATGCTGCCTGCCTTCGTGGCGCGCGTGCGCCTCTCGCGCGCCAAACACCGTTCCTTGGCTGGGCACTCACGCCTGGCCAAGCGCCTGTCTAAATGGATCCGCGGCTACGCCTACGATGAGGCGCAGTTTTTTGACAGCGATGGTGCACCTCCAGAGATTGCCCAGCGCCGGCGCAGCGCCTTTGAGCGCCTGTCCGCGCTCTACCGCGAGCGGTTCGCCTGCAGCCTCGAGGCCACTGCACAAGCGCGCAGCGCGGTCTCTGACCTTCAATTCACCAGCCGCTACCGGGTACCTTTTCAATTCAGCCCGCTGGTGCGCCAGCAACTGGGAGCGGGTGCATTCCTGCGGGCCAGTCACGGCGTTCAGGTCGAGGACCTTGATGGCAACCGCCTTTATGACCTGACCGGCTCCTACGGCGTCAACTTGTTCGGCTATGAGTTCTACAAAAAGACCATCGCCGAGGGCAGCGCCCTGGTCGCCGAGTTGGGCCCTGTGCTCGGTGCCTACCACCCCTGCGTGCTGGAGAACCTCCGGCGCCTGCAGGCCATCTCGGGGCTGGACGAGGTGTCATTTCACATGTCGGGCACCGAGGCAGTGATGCAGGCGGTTCGCTTGGCCCGCTACCACACGGGTCGGCGTCAGCTGGTGCGCTTTGCGGGCGCTTACAACGGCTGGTGGGAGGATGTGCAGCCAGGCCCCGGCAACCCGCTGCCTCCACGCGACACCTACACCCTGGCCGACATGTCCGAGCGGTCGCTGCAGGTGCTGCGCACCCGGCGCGACATCGCGTGCGTGATCGTCAACCCCCTGCAGGCCCTGCATCCGAACCGGCCCGCGTCTTCGGACTCGTCCCTGGTGGACAGCAGCCGCCAGGCCCGCTACGACCGCCAGGCCTACACCCGCTGGCTGCAGGACCTTCGCCAGGTGTGCACGGCGCGCGGCATCGTGTTGATTCTCGATGAGGTGTTCCTGGGCTTCCGCTTGGCCCCGGGAGGCGCACAGGAATACTTTGGCGTGAAGGCCGACATGGTGACCTACGGCAAGACCCTGGGTGGCGGCCTGCCCGTGGGCGTGGTCTGCGGCCGCGCTGACCTGATGAAGCGCTTCCGCGAGGACCGCCCCGCTGACATCTGTTTTGCCCGTGGCACCTTCAATGCACACCCCTATGTGATGGGCGCCATGAAGGCCTTTCTGGACCGGCTGGAGCAGCCCGAGGTTCGCGCCTTGTACGAGGGCCTGGATGAGCGTTGGACGCAGCGCATTGCTCGCTTGAACACCCTGCTCAGCGACGCCGGTATGCCGGTGCAGCTGGCTCATATGTCCACCGTCTGCACCGTGCTCTACACCCAGCCCGGGCGCTACAACTGGATGCTCCAGTACTACCTGCGCGCCGAGGGCCTGGCCTTGTCCTGGGTGGGCAGTGGGCGCCTGATTTTCAGCCTGGACTATGCAGACGCCGAATTCGACGAGGTGGCGCGGCGCGTCGTCGCGGCAGCCCGGGCCATGCATGCCGACGGCTGGTGGCATCCGGTGCCCGGCCTGACGAACAAGGGCATCCGCCGGCGCATCCTGGGTGAAATGTTCCTGGGCAGGGTATGAGCTCGGCCCCCTTGATCGCCAGCCTGCGCCGCCTGGTGCAGCAGGAGGACCTCAATTTCCTGCTGACCAACCGCGTGCCCAGGCAGGCCCTGACCCATTTCATGGGATGGTTCAGCCAAATTCGCAGCCCGCTGCTGGCGCGGCTGTCCATCGCTGCCTGGCGCCTGTTCACCGACCTCGACCTCAGCGATGCACGACGGCAGCGCTTTGACAGCCTGCATGACTGTTTCACGCGCGAGCTCAAGCCGGGCGCACGGCCCATAGATACCGACGAACGGGTGCTGTGCAGCCCCAGCGATGGCATCGTGGGGGCTTGCGGCCGGGTGCAGGACGGTCAGCTCTTTCAGGCCAAGGGCCTGGACTACCGGATCGAAGAACTCTTTGGACCCGGCCAGGACAGCACCCCCTTTCGCAACGGCGTCTGGGTCACCCTGCGCCTGACCTCCAGCATGTACCACCGCTTTCATGCGCCGGCCGATGCCATCTTGGAACATGTGACCCACATTGCTGGCGACACCTGGAACGTCAATCCGATTGCCCTCAAGCGTGTGGAGCAGTTGTTTTGCAAAAATGAGCGTGC
>CANGYC010000090.1 GCA_947457975.1 Comamonadaceae bacterium
ATCATCGAGGCCGCGCACCCGATGCCCGACGAAGCGGGCCTGAAGGCGGCCGAACGCATCAAGGCCTTTGTGCAGGGCCTCTCGGAAGACGACCTGGTGCTGTGCCTGATCTCAGGCGGCGGCTCGGCCCTGCTGCCCGCGCCCGCGCCCGGGCTCACGCTGGCCGACAAGCAGGACATCAACGCCCAGCTGCTCAAAAGCGGCGCCTCCATCGGCGAGATGAACTGCGTGCGCCGGCATCTCTCCACGATCAAGGGCGGCCGGCTGGCGGCGCTGTGCCATCCGGCGCGCGTGCTCACATTGCTGATTTCCGACGTCCCAGGCGACCAGCTGCCCGACATCGCCTCCGGCCCCACGGTGGCCGATGCCAGCACCTGCGCCGACGCGCTGGCCATTCTCGAGCGCTACCGCATCCAGGTGCCGCCGGCGGCGCGCGCACTGCTGGAAAGCGGCGAGGGCGAAACCCTCAAGCCCGGCGATGCGCGTCTGGCCCGCTGCGAGACGCGGCTCATCAGCTCGCCGCAGATCGGCCTGGAAGCAGCCGCACGCTTGGCGCGCGAAGCCGGCTACGGCGTGTGCATCCTGGGCGACAGCCTCGAAGGCGAAGCCCGCGAAGTGGGCCGCGTGATGGCCGGCATCGCGCTGCAGGTGGCCACGCACGGCCAGCCCCTGCCCGCACCCTGCGTGCTGCTCTCGGGCGGCGAAACCACCGTGACGGTGCGCGGCCAGGGCCGAGGTGGGCGCAACGTGGAGTTTCTGCTGGCCCTCGGCGTGGCCCTCAAGGGCCTGCCTGGCGTGTGGGCGCTGGCCGGCGACACCGACGGGGTGGACGGCATCGAAGAAATCGCCGGGGCACTGCTGGCCCCGGACACCCTGGACCGCGCCCGCGCCCTGAAGCTCAAGCCCGCAGCCAGCCTGGACGACAACGACGGCCATGGCTTTTTCGGCGCGCTCGGCGACGCCGTGCTCACCGGCCCCACGCTCACCAACATCAACGATTTCCGCGCAGTGCTCATCCAGCCCCCGCAGCCCTGAAGGAGCCTTGTCATGGACCTCCCCATCAACCATTTCAAGCGCGCGCTGGACCGCGCGGACCCGGCCGTCATCTACCAGGGCGGCAGCTTCGTCAAGGCGGACCCCCAGGGCTGAGCCGGCCGCGCCTGCCGGCCTTCAGTCCTTCAGCTCAATCGGCGCGATGCTGCTGAAGCTGTCGGTCCACAGCGGTGCGTCTTCGGGCCTGAGGCCGGAGGAGCGCACCTTGGGTGAACCGGCGTCGGGCGGGAAGGCCGCAAAGTAGGCCGGGTTGCGCCCCATGATGAAGTAACGGTTGAAGTGGATGCCACGCGCGCCGTCGTAGGCCTGGTCGACCGCGCGGAAGCTCATGTCCAGGGCCTGTGCCTGGCGCCGCACCACGGGGTAGAGGTCCAGGTAGCTGTTGGTGATGTGGGCCACGATGAGCCCACCCGGGGCCAGGTGCCTGGCGTAGAGCGCGAAGGCCTCGCGGGTGAGCAGGTGCAGGGGCACCGAGCCGCCGGAAAACGCATCGAGCACGATCACGTCATACAGGCGATCGGCCGGCAAGGTTTCAAACTTCAGCCGGGCATCGCCCAGGTACATGCGCTGGGTGCCGGCTTTGCAGAGGGCCAGGTTGTCGAACCACTCGTTGGCCACCTTGATGACCTCGGGATTGATCTCGAAGAAGTCGTAGGCATCGCTGGTGCGCGCGTAGTTGGCCAGCGTTCCCGCCCCCAGGCCCACCACGGCCACGCTCAGCGAAGGCTTGGCTGAGGCTGCGTAGCGCAAGGTCTGGCCGGCACCGCTGTCCTCACCGTAGTAGGTGAGGTTGGCGCGCTTGCGGTCCGGACTCAGGAACTGCACCCCGTGCACCACCTGCCCGCTGTAGAAGATGCGCATGTCAGACTCTGGGGCGCCAGCCTGGCGGCGGTCAGCCACCGTGACCGTGCCGTAGAAGTTGCGCGCCTGGTAGAGCGTGGTCGAAGCCTGCCCGGGCTTGTCCTGCCCTCGCAGGGACAAGGGGTCTTCCCAGTACATGACCAGGGCAGCCGCACCCGCCACCAGCACGGCCACCGCCGACCGACCCACACCAGCCGCACGCACGCGCCAGCTCACGCCGCCGGCCAGCAGCAGCGCCGCCAGCAGCATCAGCGGCCACTCGTGGTAGTCGGCAAACAGATGCGTGGCCACCAGAGAGACGAACAGCCCGCCGCAGGCCCCCCCCACGGACATGAGCAGGTAGTACTCGGTCAGGTAGCGCGCACTCGCAGGCCGTGCCCGGTAGAGCTCGCCATGCGCCACAAAGCAGATGAGGAACATCACCGCAAAGTGCGCCCAGCGGGTCTGGTCCAAGGAGTAGTCCAGATCCAGCCCCAGCAGGCCCGGCAGTTCATCGCGGCCTGTTAGCAGGAACAAGGCCAGCACCAGCAGGGGCGCCGCAAACTTGCGCTGGTACCAGCGCGGGTGGTCGAAGCAGATGATGAAGGTCAGCAGGTACAGGCCCAGGGTGGTGATCCACAGCCGGGGCTCAGGGGCCACGTTGTGGCTGACATGGTCGGTGGTGGTGATGAAGGCCAGCGAGGCAAGGGCCGGCAGCAGCACCCAGAGCGCGCGCGCCACCAGACTGGGGCCGGCAGCAGACTCGGCAAGGTCGTCGGCCGCTGCGGCCACTGGTGCAGCATCCGGCTCGGGCAGCACGTGGTTGAGCAGCACCGAGGCGGCGCACAAGGCCGCGAAGGCCCAAAAGCCCAGGGTCCAGCCGCGGCCGATGTCCTGCAGGGCGAAATAAGGCTCGAACAAATAGGGAAAGGACAGCAGCGCAAACAGCGACCCGGCATTCGACAGCGCGTACAGCCGGAAGGCCGAACGGCCCGGGTAGGCACGGGCATACCAGTGCTGGATCAAGGGCCCGGTGGTGGCCAGAAAGAAGTAAGCCAGCCCCACACTCAAGGACAGCAGCACGATGATGCGCAGCGCCGGGTCCTCGTCACCCACAGGCTTGAGCTCTGCACCGGGGATCACGTAGGCGGCAGCCCAGGCAGCGCCGGCAAGCAAGGCCAGGTGAATCCAGGTCTGTCGCGCGGGTGCGCAGCGGCGGCTGAGCAGGAAGGCATAGAAATAGCCCCCGCACAGCGCACACTGGAAAAACAGCATGGCCGTGGTCCACACCGAGGGGCTGCCACCAAACCAGGGCAGGATGAACTTGCTGATCAGGGGCTGGACCTGGAACAGAAGGAAGGCGCTGAGTGCGATGGTGAGCGCGTAGCACACCCCGCGCAGAGTTTGCAGATTCATGTCTTTGCTTAATTGGCTGGAGCCTGATGGCCGTCAGCCGGGCATTGTCAGTGCAGACTCATCCGTGCCAGCCCGACGCACCCCGGAATTTCCTAGGCATGTCAACGGATTGACAAATCACATCTCCCAGGGGGTGCCCTGCGATGCCAAAGGCGGTTTACGGGCTCGATCCTCCCGGCCAAACCAGGCGGTGTAGAGCGCCGGCAGCACCACCAAGGTGAGCAAGGTGGCGGTGATCAAGCCACCGATCACCACCACCGCGAGCGGGCGCTGGGTCTCGGCGCCGATGTCACGCGACAAGGCCATGGGCAGGAGGCCCAGAGCGGCCAGCATGGCCGTCATCAGCACGGTGCGCAGGCGCTGCATGGAGCCCAGGCGCACGGCCGTCATGACGTCGTGGCCCTGGCCCCGCAGCTGCTGGAAGACCGACAGCATCACCACGCCATTGAGCACCGCCTGCCCGGACAGGGCGATGAAGCCGATGGCCGCCGACACCGACAGCGGAATGTGCGTGACCCACAGCGCAATGAAGCCGCCGATCAGTGCCAGTGGCACGTTCACCAGGATCAGGGCGGCGAGTTTCACGGATTTGAAGGCGTCGAACAGCAGGATGAAGATCAGCAGTAGGGAAATCGGTACCACCACCGACAAGCGCTTCATGGCGCGCTCTTGGTTCTCGAACTCACCCGACCAGGCCACGGCATAGGCCGTAGGCACTTGCACGTTCTGCGCCAGCCTGACCTTCATGTCCGCCACGATGGAGCCCATGTCGCGTCCCTTGATGAAGATGCCAATGGCCATGGTTCGGCGCCCACCTTCACGGGCAATGTTCATGGCCCCGCTGACTTCACGCACCTGGGCCACGGCCCCCAGGGGCACGCTTCCCCCATCGGGCGTGGACAGCAAGACCTGCGGCAGCAGGCCAATCGAGCGGCGGTCGGCGGCCAGTCGCACGGCCACCGAAAACTTGCGCTCGCCTTCCCAGATCTGCGTGGCGGACTTACCGGCCAGCGCTGCCTCGATCACGTCCTGGATGTCCTGCACATTCAGGCCATGGCGTGCGGCACGGTCGCGATCGATGTCGATCACCAGCTGGGGCAACTCACCCTCGCGGTCGATTTCAGCGCGGTAGACGCCACGCACCTGGCGGACCTGTCGCACGATCTCGCGTGAAAGACGGTTCAGCTCGGCCAGGTCCTCACCCGAGACCTTGATCACGATCTGTCCGTCCACTTGAGAAATGGACTCCAGCACGTTGTCCCGGATGGGCTGGGAAAAGGTCGGCTGCATGCCGGGAATGGCCGAGACCACGCGGTCCATTTCCTCGATGAGCGCGTCCCGGCTCAGGCCAGCACGCCACGCCTCGGGCGGCTTCACGTCCACAAAAACCTCCGCCATGCTGATGGTCTTGGGGTCGGTGCCGTCCTCAGGCTGGCCCGCCTTGGAGATGGCGCTGCGCACCTCGGGAACCGTCAGCAGTGCCCGGCGAACTTCGCCCAACACGCGCCCTGCCTCGTCGTTGGAGATGCTCGCCGGCAGGCGCAGGTTCAGCCAGAACGTGCCCTCGTTGAGTTCGGGCAGGAATTCACTGCCCAGCCGGGAGGCCACGCCCATGGCGCCGGCAAAGGCCAGCAGCGACAGGGCGATCACCAGCTTGCGTTGGTGCAGCGCCCAGTCGAGCACCGGCGCATAGACGCGCTTGCACGCAGCCACCATGCGGTTGTCTTCGTGCGGCAGCTTGCGGCGCAGCAGCCAGTAGGTCAGCAGCGGCACCAGGGTGAGCGAGAGCACCAAGGCACCAATGAGCGCCGCCGTCACGGACAGCGCCATGGGCTGGAAGATGCGGCCCTCGTGCCGCTGCAGCGCAAAGATGGGCACGTGCGCGGCAATGATGATGAGCATGGAAAAGAGGGTCGGGCGACCCACCTCGCTGGCCGCATCCACGATCACGCGCCGCCGCTCGCCGTCGGTCATGCTTTCCTTGCGCTGCGCCAGCCGGTGCATGACGTTTTCCACCACGATCACCGCGCCGTCGACGATGATGCCGAAGTCCAGCGCCCCCAGCGACAGCAGGTTGGCCGGGATGCCCATGATCTTCAGGCCCATGAAGGTGCCCAGCAGCGCCAAGGGGATCACCAGCACCACGGCCAGGCTGGCGCGCAGGTTGCCCAGGAAGGCATAAAGCACCAGGGCCACCAGCACCGCACCCTCCACCAGGTTGCGGAACACGGTCGACAGGGTCTTGCCCATCAGCCAGGTGCGGTCATAGAAGGGGACGATCTCAATGCCCTTGGGCAGCCCGCGGGCGTTGAGCTCCTCGATGCGGGCCTTCACCGCCTTGAGCACCACGCTGGGGTTCTCTCCCTTGCGCATGAGCACGATGCCGGTGACGGCGTCGTTGTCCTGGTCCTGGCCCACCACGCCCAGGCGGGGCACGGCACCCACCTGGACCTTGGCCACATCGCGCACCAGGATGGGGGAACCTCCTCGCGAAGCCAGCACGATGCGGCCGATGTCTTCTGCCGAGCTCAGCAGGCCGATGCCGCGGATGGCGTACTGCTGGGTGCCCTGCCCCACGTAGCTGCCGCCGGCGTTGGAGTTGCCACGGCCCAGCGCCTCCAGCAGGTCCTGCAGGCTCACACGGGCAGCGCGCAGCTTCTCCAGGTCAGGCTGCACCTCGTACTGCTTGATGAAGCCGCCCATGCCCACCACATCGGCCACGCCGGGCACCTGGCGCAGGGCGCGCTCCACGGTCCAGTCCTGCACGGTGCGCAGGTCGGTGGTGTTGAAGGCGTCACCGCGCAGGCGGTAGCGCATGATCTCGCCCACGGGCGTGGCATTGGGCGCAATGTTGGCCTGCACGCCAGGCGGCAAGTCCACGCTGCGCAGCCGCTCATTCACCTGGGCCCGCACGGCCAGCACATCGGCCTTCTCGTCGTAGGTGACCACGGTGAAGGACAGGCCGAACTGGGTGTGCGAGAAAACCCGTATGGAATTAGGAAGGCCGGACAGCGCCACTTCAATGGGCAAGGTGACCTGTTTTTCCACCTCCTCGGCGGCGCGGCCGGGGTGCAGGGCGATCACCGTGACCTGGGTGTCGGTGACATCGGGAAAGGCTTCCACCGACAGATTGCTGAAGGACACCAGGCCAGCCAGGGCGAACAGCAAGGTGCCGATCACCACAAACAGCGGCTGGTGAACCGCAAAGTGAATCAACCGTTTCAACGGGGCGCTCCGCGGCTTTCTGCGGCCGGCGCCACGCCAGTCGTTTGGCCCGGCACCGGGGTCGGACCCGCCGCCTCCAGGGCCTGGCGGTACTGGCGTGCCAGCAGCAGCAGGTTGTCGGCCACCACCTGCTCGCCCAGCTTCAGGCCCCCTTGCACGGAGACTTCTTTCGCACCCAACCAGACCACGTTGATTTCACGCGGCTCAAACACGCCAGGCGCGGACTGCACCATGACCCAGTGCGTGCCGCCGCGCAGCTGCACCGACGATGCAGGAATGACTACGGCATCGGACGAGGCGGCTCGGGTGACGCGCGCGCTGGCCAGCATCTCGGCCTTCAGGCGGCGCTGTGGATTGCTCACCAGGCCTCTGACCTTGATGGTGCGGGAGCTCGCGTCGATGGCGTCGGCCACCGCAGACACCGTGCCGCGGAAAGTCTCGCCAGCCAGGGCAGGCACCGTCAATTCAAACACCGCGCCTGGACGCAGCGCCCCGACTTCGCTCTCACGGGCATCGATCTGAACCCACAGACTCGACGGGTCGCTGATGACGAACAACGCCACTGAAGCCGAGCCATCGGGGCGCAGCTCCTGACCTGGATTGAGGTTGCGTTCGACCACCATGCCGGACATGCCTGCCGTCAAAGCCAGGCGCTGGTCGACGCCCACGCCCGCGCCATACAGGCGGATCCGGGCTTCGGCGCGCTGCACTTCGGCCTGGGCTCGCGCCGCGTCGGCCTCGGCCTGCTCCAGGTCCTTGCGCGCAGCCACGCCGGCCTCGTGCAGCTCGCTCAAGCGCTGCAGGGATTTCTGGCTCAGCGCCATGTCGGCCCGGGCCTTGGCGGCCTCAGCCTGGGCGGTGCCGAACTCGGGTGAGGCCAGCTGCGCCAGCACGCTACCGGCGCGCACGGCCTGACCCACGTCGACCAGGATGCGGTCGACCCGGCCAGAGAAGGCGGGCTGGATGCGCTGGGTGCGGTCCTCGTTCCACACCAGGCGCGCGGGCAGGTCGACCACGATGGGCCGCGCCGCCTCGGCGGGGGCCAGCCCGAGCAGGGCCAGCTGCGGATGGTCTGCGGGGAAATGCAGCTGCGTGCCCTTCATGACCGGCGCGGCCACCGCCGGCGCGACAGGGCTGGCGACCGGGTCGCTGCAGGCCGACAGCAGAGCCAGCGCGGGCAGCAGCATTGAAAACAAAACGGTTCGAGCCAGGGACATGGAAAATCTAGATGAAGAGCGCTTCAGGGTTGGGCGGAGGCAGCGCGCAGCTGCCAGGCCGCCAGGGCACGGGCATGGTCGGCGCGGGCTGCCACCTGGTCGAGCAGCACCGCGCGCAGCGTGCGCCGTGCATCGACCAGCTCCACCAGCGGCAGCGCGCCGCGGCTGTAGGCCAGCTCACTCATCTCGGCGACGCGGCGCGCACGCGGTGTGATGTCGGCCTCAAAGAATTGGGCCCGGGCCGCAGCTGCGCGCAGGTCCTCAAGCAGGCGGGCCTGCTCGGAGACGGCCTGACGGCGGGTGCGCTCGAGTTCGTCGCTGGCCTGGTCGAGCTGGGCCTGGGCCCGCCGGATCTCGCCCTCGTAGGCATAGTTGCCCAACACGCCGGCCAGTTGCATCTGCAGGCGCAGCTCGATCATGGCGCGCGAGGTGCCGGGCTGGTGGTTCAGCGAGGTGCCCACGGTCACGTCATTGCGGCGCTGGGCCAGGGCACTGTCCAGCACGGCGCGGGCGGCCTCGACGCGGCGCTCGGCGGCGCGCACATCAGGGCGCTGCGCCAGCTCAGGGGCCGCCGCCTGCAGGGCCTGGGTGGCGGGCCAGTCGCTGCGCACGGCCAGCGGGGCAG
>CANGYC010000091.1 GCA_947457975.1 Comamonadaceae bacterium
CCAACGCCTTTGCCTATGTGCGGCCGCACGACCTGGAGGTGGAGCGCTACACCCCGGGCGCGACGGGCATCGTGGCCGAGTTGCAGCGCGCCATCGTGGTGGGGCCCATTGCCCGCCTCGAACTATGGCCCGAGAACCCCAGCCAGCCCGATGGGCACGACCCGCTCATCGAAGCCCAGATGGCGGCCGAGCGCTTTCACGCGCTGGGCCTGAAGGAAGGGGACAAACTAGTGGTCTCGCCGCGCAAGGCGCGCGTTTTCCTGCAAAACTGAGCGACTGCGCGCCTGGCCCCGTAGGAGCCGAGTCTCCTCGGCGATATTCTGCAAGAACCGACCATCGCCCAGGGGACTGGGCTCCTACAACAGGGGCCAGAACGACTGCCCACTGGCGGGGCAAGCGGATTGACGAATCAGCGCGGGGCGCGCGGCGGCGGCGGTGTGCGGCCGGCGATGTGGCGGAAGGTGATGCGGCCCTTGCTCAGGTCGTAGGGCGAGAGTTCCAGCGACACCTGGTCACCGGCTAGGATGCGGATGTGGTTCTTTCGCATCTTGCCGGAGGTGTAGGCAATGAGCTTGTGACCGTTGTCGAGGGTCACGCGAAAGCGGGAGTCGGGAAGAACCTCTTCCACCAGACCGTGCATTTCGATCAGTTCTTCCTTGGCCATATCTTTCTCTGCTTTTTCCTCAGGACGATCAGCCAGCCCCCAGGGTGCTTGGGACGCCCGGGAGGTTGAAAGAAGGTTTCACCGGGCGCAGACCGCAGGAGAGGCAAAAAAAGCAATTGTAGAGCCAGCCCGGCCTGGCCGACCCTCCCTATCTTGGACGGCCAGGGCCGCTGAAAAGTAGGCTTACTCGGGCTTGAAGCCCGCACCCTTGAGCAACTCGGCGCTCTCGGCGATGTAGCCGACCATGTACTTGCGGAAATCCTCGACGCCTTCGGTCACTGGATCGACGCCGATGGCCTCGAAGGCGCCGGCCTTGGTCAGCTGGCTGACCGCCTCATTGACAGCCTTGTTGAGGAACTGCACACGCTCGGGCGGCGTGGCCTTGGGCGCCCAGATGCCGTACCAGGAGTCGGCCACTAAGCGCGGGTAGCCGCTTTCCACCGCCGTGGGCACCTGCGGCATGACGGGGCTGCGCTTGGCAGAGGTCACCATGATGGGTTTGACCTTGCCCGACTTGGCCATGGCTTGCAGGGCAATGATGGCGTCGATCTGAATCTGCACATGGCCACCAGCCACGTCGGTGAGCGCAGGTGCCGTGCCCTTGTACACCGCCGTGGTCAGCTCGGTCAGCCCACCTTGCTTGGCGAACATCAGGGTGCCCAGGTGGCTGGCGGCGCCCAGCGCCGGCAGGGCGGCGGTCCACTTGTCCGGGCTTTGCTTGGCTGCGGCAATCACTTCAGAGAGCTTGTTGGGGGCGAGGTTGGGCGAGATCACCATCATCAGCGTCGCAGCGCCCACGCGCGCCACGGGGGCGAAATCGGCTACCGGGTCGTAGGGGGGCGCCGCCATCACCTGACGCACCAGCGCATGCGTGGAGGCCGAGAACAGGATGGTCTGGCCATCAGGGGCCGCCGTCTGCACGACCTTGCCGCCCACCGAGCCATTGGCGCCGGGCCGGTTTTCCACCAACACGGACACATTCAAGTTGGTGCCCAGTTGCCTGGCCACGAGGCGGGCCGCACTGTCCACGCCGCCGCCGGGCGCGAAAGGCACCACCATGCGGATAGGGCCGTCGGGGAACTTGCCTTGCGCCTGGACGCCGCCAGCCAATGCAAAGAAGGCCATCGTGAGGGCCCTGCGGGTGAAGCGATTCATCGTGTGTCTCCTTGGTGGTTGAAATGTACTCAGGAACGGTAAGCCTTGCGCCAGGCACTGGAACCGCCCAGCAAGGGGGCCTCCGGTGCCGGGCCGTGAAGCTTGGCATAGGACTCAATCGTCTTGCTCATGCGCGCCAGCAGCCAGTCGGCCACCTCGTCCTCGGCCTGGCCTGCTTCCAGGCGGGCCAGGATGGCGCGAATGGCGCGTTCTTGCTCGGCCATCGGTCCGGGTGCGAGCAGGAAGTCGACCACGCGGGCCTGGCCCAGACGCTCGCTCTCGGCCCACAGGTAGTCGGCGATGTCACGCTCGAAATCTTCCAGCGTGACGCTGATGCCGCTCATGCCGCAGGAACACCCCAGCGCAATGTGCTGTGCCGACAGCCTGTGCCACAGCTCAGCCAGGCGGGCGGCCTGTTCCTGGTGGGGCGTGGTCACCAGCACCTCAGGCTTTCTGGCGCAGGGCCGCGGTTTCGGCCGCACGGACCTGGCCCTGCGCATCGAGCACCACGCCATAGAGCTGCTCGGCGGCCTCGCGGCTCACATAGCCCTCGCGCACGTCCTCGGCCACCTTGGCCGCCTCGCGCTTGAAGGGGTGGCCAAAGCCACCGCCGCCGCCCGAGAGCATCTTGTAAGCGTCGCCGCGCTCCAGGCGCACATTGAAAATCTTGGCATTGGGCAGGTCTTCCTTCCACTGGCCTTTGTGGCGGATGGCAATGCCGTTGCCCGCCGCCTCGCCGCCACCTTCCAGGCCCCAGGGCTTGCAGTGCATGCGGTCGATGCGGGTGGTCACCGAGAAGGGCGACAGGGCCTGCACCACCATCTCGGCGCCCAGGCCGCCGCGGAACTCGCCGGCACCGGCACTGTCCGGGCGGATGCGGTAGCTCTCTACCAGCACCGGGTACTTGGCTTCGAGCTGCTCGGTAGGGCTGTTGTGGGTGTCGCCGTCGTTGATGCACACCGTCACCGACACGCCGTCCTCGCGGCTCTTGGCACCCCAGCCGCCGCCCAAGGGGCCAATGCCCACGATGAACAGGCGCCCGTCCTCCGGCGAGATGCCGTGGATATTGGGAAACACCAAATCGGCATGGTGGCCCGCGATCGCGCGATCGGGAATGGCCGGGGCCAGCGCCTTGAAGATGGTGTCGATCACCGTCATGGGGAAGGTCATCCACACGCGCATGGGGTAGGGCCGCTCGGCGCTGATCACGGTACCCATGGGCATGATCACCTTCAGCGGCCGAAAGCTGCCGTCATTGACCGGGTAGTCGGTGGGCGTGGTCAGGCATTTGTAGGCCACCTGCGCGCAGGCGATGCCGGTGGTGAAGCCCGAGTTGTAGAAACCCTTGACCTGGCGGCTCACGTCGGAGAGGTCGATCTCCATCTCGTCGCCCTTGACGGTCACCTTCACGCGGATCGGGATGCGCTTGCCCACCTCCAGGCCGTCGTCGTCCATGAAGGACTCGGCCTCGTACACACCGTCGGGAATCGACAGGGTGTTTTGCCGCGCCAGGATCTCCGAGGCGTTCATGATCTCGCGGATGGCGGCCTGCACCGCGTCGTTGCCATAGCGCTGCACCAGCTCCAGAAAGCGCCGCTCGCCGGTGGTGATGGCGGTGATCTGCGCGCGCAGGTCACCCAGGGCCCGCTCGGGCAGGCGCACGTTCATGGCAATGATGTCAATCAGGTCCTGGTTCACCACGCCGGCCTTCTGGTACTTGACGATGGGCACCTGGATGCCCTCGGAGAAGATGTCGGTGGTGATCTGGCCGAGGCTGCCGCCTACGTCCAGCCAGTGCGCCATGCAGCAGGTAAAGCCAATGAGCTCGCCCTCGTGGAACACCGGCATGGTGAAGGTGAAGTGGTTCAGGTGGCTGCCCGTGGTGTAGGCGTCGTTGGTGACCAGGATGTCGCCCGGCTGGATGTTCTCGTAGCCAAAGTGCCGGATCTTGGCTTTCACCGTCTCGGACATGCCCCGGATGAACATGGGCAGGCCCAGGCCGATGGAGACCGTCTCACCTTCCTTGGTGAACAGGCCTACGGTGAAATCCAGCGCCTCATAAATGATGAGGTTGTAGGCCGTGCGCATGAGGTTGGTCTTCATTTCCTCGGTCACGGCAAACAGGCCGTTGCGGATGATCTCGACGATGACGGGGTCGACCGTCTGCGTCTGCAGCTGGGGGGTGGTGACGGTGTTCATGAGCGGTCGCTCCCAATGGAAATTTGCAGGTTGCCGAAGGGGTCGACCTGGAGGTTGTCGCCCGGCTGAACCACCGTGGTGGAGGCATGCTCCTCAATCAGCGCCGGACCCTGGATCCGATTGCCGCTTTTGAGCAGCTCGCGCCGGTACACGGGCGTGTCCACATAGCCGCCCGCACTGCGGAAGTACACCGGCTTGTGCGCGCGCAGGGCAGCGGCCTCGGGCTGCGCGCCACCGGCGGCCACCTCGTTGCGCGGGGGCTTGCGCATGCGGCCCTGCACCGTCACGCGCAGGCTCACGATATCGGCCGCCTCCTTGGGCGCCGAGGTGCCGTAGCGCACCTTGTGCACCTCATCGAAGTGGTTCTTGATGGCGGCGCGGTCCCGGCCTTCAAAGAAGGCATGCGGCAGGTCTACCGTCACGGCGTGCTCTTGCCCCACGTAGCGCATGTCGGCGGCCCGCTCGTAAACCAGCTCCTCCGGGCGGATCTGCGAGGCGCTGATGGCCGCCCTGCCCTCGTCTTCCATCTCCTTGTAGATGGCCTCGATCTCGTCGAAGGACAGGCCCTCCAGGCGGCGGAACACCGAGCGCACGTAGTCGTAGCGCAGGTCGGAGAACAGCATGCCGTAGGCCGAGAAGTAGCCGGGCGCATGTGGAATGAGCACCTGGCGGATGCCAATCTCGCGGGCAATCGCCGAGGCGTGCAGCGGGCCCGCACCACCGTACACCACCATGGTGAAGCTGCCGGCATCCAAGCCCCGCTCGGTGGTCACGGCCTTGACCGCGTGAGACATCTGGGTGACCGCAATGCGCAAAATGCCGTCGGCCGCGCGGGTTGCGTCCAGGCCCAGGGGCGTGGCGACCTTCTCCTCCATGGCCTGGCGGGCGCGGTCCAGGTACAGCGGCATCTCGCCGCCCAGAAAGTGCTGCTCGTCCAGGCGGCCGAGGATCAGGTTGGCATCGGTCACGGTGGGCTCGGTGCCGCCGCGGCCGTAGCACACCGGGCCGGGCATGCTGCCAGCCGACTGCGGGCCCACGCGCAGCGACTGACCCAGCTCCACCCGGGCGATCGAGCCGCCGCCGGTGCCGACCTCGAAGATGTCCATCATCGGGATCTGGATGGGCAGGGCTTTTTCGTAGCCGCCGATCAGCGCGCTGCCCGTGGTCAGGGGCCGGCCCTCGCTGATGACGCCGGCCTTGGCGGTGGTGCCACCCATGTCAAAGGCAATCGAATCGGGCAGGCCCAGCTGGGCGCAGATGGCTTGCGCACCAATCACGCCAGCCGCCGGGCCGGATTCGAGCATGCGCACGCAGTCGCGGCGCGCATGCTCCAGCGGGAACAGGCCGCCGGTGGACTGCACGGCATAGAAGTCGCCCTCGAAGCCCTTTTTCTCCAAGTGCTGCTCCAGCTCGCCCAGGTAGGCCGACACGCGCGGGCCCACATAGGCGTTGGCCACGGCGGTGGAGACGCGCTCGAACTCGCGGTACTCCTGCGACAGCTCGTGCGAGGCGGTCACAAAAGCGCCGGGCATTTCTTCCTGCAAGATGGCTTTGACGCGGCGCTCGTGGTCCGGGTTGCGGTAAGAGTGCAGCAGCAGCACGGCCACGGCCTCGATCTGCTGCTCGCGCAGCTGGCGGGCCAGCACGCGCACGGCCGCTTCGTCCAGCGGCTTGTGAAGAGAGCCATCGGCGCGCAGGCGCTCGCTCACCTCGTGGCGCAGCGAGCGCGGCACCAGGGGCACGTGCTTAGAGAAGAACAGGTTGTAGGCATCGGGGCGGTTGACGCGGCCAATCTCGTAGATGTCGCGAAAGCCCTCGGTGATCAGCAGCGCGGTCTTGGCGCCATTGCGCTCGAGCAGGGTGTTGATGGCGATCGTCGAGCCGTGCAGGAACAGGTAGCCGTTCGTGAGGTCCACTCCGGCGCTGTCCAGGGTGTTCTGGATGCCGTCGTGCAAGTGGCCGTGGGTGGACAGGGCCTTGCCGAAGGCGATCTCGCCGGTGGCCTCGTCGAAGGAGGCCATGTCGGTGAAGGTGCCGCCAATATCGACGGCGATGCGCATGGATTTTTTGGAGTCAGACATTCAAGGTTTCCTTCAAGCGGCGTCGCTCACCACGTTGCGCAGCGTGCCCAGGCCCGTGATCTCGACTTCGATCACGTCCCCGGCCTTCATGTAGACGGGCGGCTCGCGCTTGTCGCCCACGCCGCCGGGGGTGCCGGTGGCGATCACGTCGCCCGGCGAGAGCGAGGTGAAGCCCGAGAGGTACTCGATGATCACGGGCAGCGTGAAGATCAGGTCGGTCACGCTGGCGTGCTGCATCACCTGGCCATTCAAGCGCGACTCCAGCGTGAGCGCGTTCACGTCGGGGATGGCCTCGCGCGTGGCCATGAAGGGGCCGAAGGGGCCGGTGGCCGGAAAGTTCTTGCCCGGCGTCCACTGGTGCGTGTGGCGCTGCCAGTCGCGGGCCGAGCCATCGTTGAAGCAGGCATAGCCGGCGATGTGCTTGAAGGCGTCGGCCTGCGATATGCAGCGACCACCCTGGCCAATGATGACGGCCAGCTCGCCTTCAAAGTCAAAGCGCTGGGTGCTGGCCGGCTTGGGCAGGGGCGCGCCGTGGGCCGTGAGGCTGTCGGCAAAGCGGGTGAAGATGGCCGGGTAGTCACTGTCTGCGCGCTTCATCTCGGCCACATGGCTCTTGTAGTTCAGGCCCACGCAGAACACCTTGCCCGGGTTGGGAATGACCGGCAGCAGCCGGCAGTCGGCAGACTGGCGCAGGGCGCCCTGGGCCTGTGCGGCTTGGGCCAGGGCCTCCAGCTGGCCGGCGGCGATCACGGCCTTGAGGTCGGGCAAGCGGGCCTGGAACTCGGCCGGCGCCTGCCACCAGGCGCTCTCATCCTTCCACAGGCCGTAGCTGGCCTGGCCCTGGTGCTCAAAACTCACGAAACGCATCGGTCTTCCTTCTTGCGGGGGTCATTGGGGCGGAACTTTAATGAGCCGCAAGGCATCCGCCTAGAATGCGATCAGACATTTCAGACATGCCTGAAAAGGCATAACAGATCAGCCCATGCAGATCCAGGATTTCCGGCTCTTTCTCGAGGTGGCCGAGGCCGGCAGCTTCACCAAGGTGGCGGCGCAGCGGCAGACCGTGCAGTCGCACATCAGCCGCCAGGTCAGCGAACTGGAGCGGCAGTGCGGCGGACCACTGTTTCGGCGCACCGGCCGGGGCGTGGCCCTGACCGAGTTCGGCCAGCACGTGGCGCAGCGGGCACGGCTGTGGGTCAAGGAGAGCGAGCAGCTCTTTGCCGACATCCGGCAAACCGCGCAAGTGCCCATGGGGCAGGTCAAGCTGGGCATCCTGCCCTCGGCCGCGCACCCGCTGATGACCCAGGTCTTCAAGCGCCTGGGCCTGGCCTACCCCAACATCCGGCTGGACGTGCGCGAAGGCCAAGGCGGCGAGTTGGATGCCATGCTCGATGCCGGCAGCGTGGACATGGCCATCCTGTTTCGCTATGACAAGCCGAGCACCACCGACGAAACCCTGCTGGCCAGCGCCAGCACCTATTTGGTGTCAAGCCCGGGGCTCTCGCTCACGCACGGAGAGACGGTGGAGTTCCGCCGCCTGGAGGGCCTGCCCCTGGTGCTGCCCCGGCGGCCTGCGCACTGGCGCGCCATCCTGGACGAAGCGGCCAAGAGCAAGGGCTTTCAGCTGCAGCCAGCGATAGAGGCCGACTCGCTGACCATGCAAAAGGAACTGGTGGCGGCCCACAAGCACCTGTATGCGCTGCTCGGCCCGTTCTCGTTCAGCCACGAGCTGCGCTCGGGCCACCTGCAGGCCGCCAAGGTGGTCTCACCCGACCTCAAACGCTACGTGACCTTGGCGCGGCCCAAACAGGGCCAGCTCACCCAGGCCAGCCGCATCGTGGCCGAGCTGATCACCAACACGGTGGCCGGCTGGAA
Organism: Comamonadaceae bacterium; assembly: GCA_947457975.1. GTDB lineage: Bacteria > Pseudomonadota > Gammaproteobacteria > Burkholderiales > Burkholderiaceae_C > Polaromonas. The sequence goes on from CANGYC010000091.1 coordinate 7,975, forward strand.
GGGGCAACTGAGCGAGCCTCAGCGCTGAAGAAGCGGTGAGTGCGGCGCGGGCCCTCACCCCACGCACATTGGCTGGAGCGGCGGGGGCCCCCTCCACGATGGGGTCATGCTCCATACCTGTCATGCGCCTCTGGTGCCGAGCGCACCAAAATAAAGCGTCAGCTGCAGCGCACACCGCTCAGGATCCCCAAAGCCGTGCACCACCCGCGGCGCCACACCAAGCCGGTGCACACGCGCATCACCACAGCACCAGTGGCGGCGGCGCAGTTGCGCAAAGGCAGGTGCACACTTGGTATCTCCTTGGTGCAGATTGCGTGCCACCGCCG
>CANGYC010000092.1 GCA_947457975.1 Comamonadaceae bacterium
GACCGGCGCATCCGCTTCCTGACCAAGCGCCTGGAGATTGCCGAAGTCACCGACCCCTCGCTGCACCACGGCGGCGAGCAGGTGTTCTTCGGTGCCACCGTGCGTTATGTCAACGAAGAGGGTCAGGCGCAGGTGGTCACCATCACCGGCATCGACGAGGCCGACAGCCTGGCCGGCCAGGTGAGCTGGGTCTCGCCGGTGGCGCGGGCCCTGCTCAAGGCCCGCGTGGGCGACGAGGTACCCCTGGTCACGCCACGGGGCGTGCAGATGCTCGAAGTGCTGTCGGTGGACTACCCGGCCCCCGGTTAGAGCTCTATTGCCCAAGATCGCCCAGAGGACTGGGCTCCTACAGGTGCTGCGAGGTGTGGCCCTTCCGTAGGAGCCCAGTCCCCTGGGCGATCCCCACAGGCGAATCAACCCCCGTTCAGCCGCCCGGCTTGGCGCGCTGCACGCGCAGCACCGAGGGTGTGCGCTTGACGCTGCGCATCACGGCCGCCAGGTGCACGCGGTCTGCCACTGCCACGGTAAAGCGCAGGTCCACGGTGTCCTGCACCGATTCCTGCAGCATCTCCACATGGGTGATGTCGGCTTCGGCAGCAGTCAGCGCGGCTGCCACCCGGGCCAGCACGCCCTTGCCATTGGCCACGGTGACCAGCAGGTAGGTCTCGAAGGCACGGCTGGGTTCATCCGACCACTCCACGGCAATGAAGCGCTCGCTGTCGCGGTGCTGCAGCCGCTTGGCCACGGCGCAGTCCTCGGTATGGATCACCACGCCTTCGCCCCGGCCCAGGTAGCCCACGATCTCGTCGCCCGGAATGGGGTGGCAGCAGGGCGCGAACTGCAGCGACGAGCCCTCACTGCCATCGATCAGCAGCGCGCCCTGCGAAACCGACTCGTGCGCCGTGAAGCGCTCGCGGCTCATGAGCAGCACGTCGGGTTTCTGGCCGGCCTCCATCAGCAGCGAGACCATGCGTTTGGCCACGATGCTGGCAATCCGCTTGCCCAGGCCGATGTCGGTGAGCAGGTCGGCCCGGTTGCGGTTGCCCGAAAAACGCAGCACCCGCTCCCAGATGCCCCGGTTGGCCTCCTCTTCGGGCGGCAGGCGCTCGATTCCCTCGGCCCGAAGCGCCTGGGCCAGCATTTTCTCGCCCAGGTCCTGCGACTCGGTCAGGGCCATGGTCTTGAGGTGGTGGCGGATCTTCGAGCGCGCGCGGCCGGTGCGCACAAAGCCCAGCCAGCCCGGGTTGGGGTTGGAGACCGGGGCGGTGATCACTTCAATGACGTCGCCATTGCGCAGCTCGGTGCGCAGCGGCACCTGCTCGCCGTTGATCTTGCCGGCCACCGTGCGGTGGCCGATGTCGCTGTGGATGGCGTAGGCGAAGTCCACCACGGTGGCGCCACGCGGCAGGGCCATGATCTGGCTCTTGGGCGTGAACACGTAGACCGCGTCCGGGAAAAGGTCGATCTTGACGTGGTCCCAGAACTCGGCGGCGTCGCGCGTCTCATGCTGGATGTCCAGCAGCGACTGCAGCCACTGCGCGCCCAGGCGCTGCGAGGCCTCACCCTGCGGCTGGCTGGCTTTGTAGAGCCAGTGCGCTGCCACGCCCGACTCGGCCACCACGTGCATGGGCTCGGTGCGCATCTGGAACTCGATGTTGGTGCCAAAGGGCCCGATCAGCGTGGTGTGCAGCGACTGGTAGCCGTTGATCTTCGGGATGGCGATGTAGTCCTTGAACTTGCCCGGCATCGGCTTGTAGAGCTGGTGCAGTACCCCCAGGGCGGTGTAGCAGGTGATCAGGTCGCTCACGATGATGCGAAAACCGTAGATGTCGGTGACCTGCGCAAACGAGAGGTGCTTTTCATCCATCTTGCGGTAGATGGAGTAGAGCGTCTTCTCCCGTCCGTCGAGCGACACCTCGATGCCGGCGGCGGCAAAGGCCGCCTCCACTTCACTCTGCACGCGCTTGATCACATCACGGCGGCGGCCGCGGGCCCGCGACAGAGCCTTGTTCAGCGTACCGTGGCGCCAGGGGTGCAGGTGCCGGAATGAGAGGTCCTGCAGCTCGCGGTAGGTGCTGTTCAGGCCCAGGCGGTGGGCGATGGGCACATAAATGTCGAGGGTCTCGCTGGAGATGCGCCCCCACTTGCTGCGCGGTACGTCGCCCAGCGTGCGCATGTTGTGCGTGCGGTCTGCCAGTTTGATCAGGATCACGCGCACGTCGCGTGCCATGGCCAGCAGCATTTTGCGGAAGGACTCGGCCTGGTTCTCCTCGCGGGTGTTAAAGGCGAGCTTTTCCAGCTTGGTCAGTCCGTCCACCAGCTCGGCCACCGGTGCGCCAAAGCGCTCGATCAGCTCGGGTTTGCTGACGCCGCAGTCCTCCAGCGCGTCGTGCAGGAGCGCCGCCATCAGCGCCTGCGCGTCGAGCTTCCACTCGGCGCACTGCGCGGCCACGGCAATCGGGTGGGTGATGTAGGGCTCGCCGCTGTTGCGCAGCTGGCCGAGGTGGGCCTCGTCGGCAAAGCGGTAGGCCCGGCGCACCTGGTCGATGTCGGGTGCGCTCAGGTAGTCCAGCTTGGCAGTCAGGGCCGCAAAGCTGGCCGCTGCCGCATTGACCGCGGCCGGCGTGGGCCTTCCTGGGGTGGTCGACAAGCCGCTCATGGACTCAAATGTAGCGTGGGCTCGCAGGCCCCTTCAAACGCAGGGGTGGCGCACAGGGCGGCGCGACAAGGAAAAAAGCACCGCGCAGGCGGTGCTTTTAAGTGTGTTCGGGGGCAGGCCCGGTTCAGATGGGAACCTTCTTGAGCATCTCCACGCCCACCTTGCCCTCGGCGATCTCGCGCAGGGCGGTCACGCCCGGCTTGTTCTTGCTCTCGATCTTGGGCGTGTGGCCCTGGCTGAGCATGCGTGCACGGTAGGTGGCGGCCAGCACGAGCTGGAAGCGGTTGGGGATTTTCTCCAGGCAGTCTTCGACGGTGATGCGGGCCATGTGGAATCTCCGGTGGGGGCGCGAGGGGCGAATCAGGGAATGTTCAGGGCCTCGAAGGTGGCGGCTCGACTGCGTCGTTGGGCTGCGTACTTCAGGCGCTGGGCATGAACAATGGTTTTCAGGTCGAAAACCGCGCGTTCAAAGAGTTCGTTGATTATAACGAAGTCGAATTCCTTGGCCTGGGCCATCTCCAGGGCGGCGTTCTTCAGGCGCAGGGCGATCACCTCGGCACTGTCCTCGCCGCGCCGCTGTAGGCGGGCCCGCAGCTCTTCCCAGCTGGGCGGCAGGATGAAGATCAGCACGGCATTGGCAAAGATCTTCTTGATGTTGATGGCGCCTTGGAAGTCGATCTCCAGCATCACATCCGAGCCGTTCTTGATGCGCTCCTCGATGGCCTGCCGGGAGGTGCCGTAGCGGTGCCCATGCACCTGGGCCCATTCCACGAAGGCGTCGCGCTCGACCATGCGGTCGAATTCCTCGTTGGAGAGAAAAAAGTACTCGCGGCCATGCTTTTCCTGGCCACGGGGAGGGCGCGTGGTGTGCGAGACCGAGGGGGACACGCCCGAATCGATTTCCAGCAGCGCCTTGACCAGGCTGGACTTGCCAGCGCCACTGGGCGCTGCCACAACAAAGAGGTTTCCGGGATAGTCCATGCGGGGCCTGAAAAAGTGCGGGGGTTCTTATTCGATGTTCTGGACCTGCTCGCGCATCTGCTCGATCAGCACCTTCATGTCCACCGAGATGCGGGTCAGCTCCAGGGCCGCCGATTTCGAGCCCAGGGTGTTGGCTTCGCGGTGCAGCTCCTGAATCAGGAAGTCCAGGCGCTTGCCCACTTCGCCGCCGGCAGCCAGCAGGCGGTCAATCTCGTCCAAATGCGAGGCCAGGCGGGTGAGTTCTTCGGCCACATCAATGCGGATGGCAAAAGCGGTGGCTTCGGTCAGCGCCCGGTCCTGCGCCGCTTCGGGTAGCACGCTGCCCTCAGTCAGGGCCATGGCCTCGCGCCAGCGCTCCAGAAAGCGGCTTTTCTGCTGCTCCACCAGTTGGGGCACCAGGGGGCGGGCCTGCTCGCTCAGCGCCCGCAGCTCAGCGGTGCGCCCCTGCAGCATCTGCACCAGGCGCGCGCCTTCGCGTTCGCGGGCGGCGCGCAAGTCCTTGAGGGCCTGCTTAGCCAGCTTCAGCAGGGCCGGCTGGTGGTCTTGAGGGGTGCGCTCTTCCTGGCTGGCCATGCGCAGCACGTCGGCCACCGACAGGGGCTGCGCCTGCGGCAGCCAGGCGCGGATGCTGTCTTGCAAGCCGTTGAGCCGCTGCAAGGTGAGGGAGGAGGGGGCCTTGAGGGCGCCGCTGCCCTGGCCTTCGAGCCCGGCTCGCAACTCCACTTTGCCGCGCTTGAGCTGCTGCGTGATCAATTCGCGCAGGGCCGGTTCAGCCTGCCGCAGTTCGTCGGGCAGGCGAAAGGCCACATCGAGGAAGCGGCTGTTGACCGAGCGGATCTCCAGACCCAGCCGAATGGGTGCGCCGGAGGAATCGCCCGAGGCGTCGCTGCCGGTGCTGGACTGCACCGCGGCGTAGCCGGTCATGCTGAAGACTGTCATGGAAGTAGTTTACTTGCCGCTACCATTGCCGCCTTTGGCCTTCCAGGAACAACGACATGAGCTTTGTCCGCAGCGCCCAGCGCCAGCCCGACCAACTCCGCCCCGTGCGCATCACGCGCGGCTACACCATGCATGCCGAAGGCTCGGTGCTCATCGAGTTCGGCCACACCAAGGTGCTGTGTACGGCCTCAGTCGAGGAAAAGGTCCCGCCGCACAAGCGCGGCAGTGGTGAAGGCTGGGTCACGGCCGAATACGGCATGCTGCCGCGCGCCACCCACACCCGCAGCGACCGCGAGGCCGCGCGCGGCAAGCAAAGCGGCCGCACGCAAGAAATTCAGCGCCTCATTGGCCGTTCGCTGCGCGCCGTGTTCGACCTCACCCAACTGGGCGAGCGCACCATTCACCTGGACTGCGACGTGCTTCAGGCCGACGGCGGCACCCGCACCGCGGCCATCACCGGCGCCTTCGTGGCGGCCCAGGACGCAGTGGGCAAGCTGCTGGCCGAAGGCAAGCTGTCGGCCTCGCCCATCCTCGGCCATGTGGCCGCCATCTCGGTGGGCCTGGTGGACGGCACGCCCCTCTTGGACCTGGAGTACGTGGAAGATGTGGACTGCGACACCGACATGAACGTGGTCATGACCGAGGCCGGCCACTACGTGGAGGTCCAGGGCACCGCCGAAGGCGCGGCTTTCACCCGCAAAGAAATGGACCAGCTGCTGGGCCTGGCCGAGCAGGGCATTCGCGACCTGATTGCCGCGCAAAAGGCTGCATTGGCGCAGTCCCGAGCGGCCTGATGACAGGGCCCGCATGAAAGTCGTCCTCGCCTCGCACAACCCTGGCAAGCTCGCCGAGCTGCAGGCCATGTTCCAGCCGCTGGGGCTTGCGCTGGTGCGCCAGTCAGAGCTGGGCATTGGCGAGGCCGAAGAGCCCTTCCGCACCTTCGTGGAAAACGCGCTGGCCAAGGCGCGCCATGCCGCCCGGGAAAGCGGCTTGCCTGCCATTGCCGACGACGCCGGCCTGTGCGTGCACGCCTTCGGCGGCCTGCCGGGCGTGGACACGGCTTACTACGCCACCTTGTATGGCTTGCCCAAGGGCGACGATCACAACGTCACGGCCCTGCTGGCGCAAATGGCCGGGGTGGATGACCGGCGAGCCGCGATGGTGAGCACGCTGGTGGCCGTGCGCAGCGCCGATGACCCGGAGCCCCTCATCGCCGTGGGTCGTGTGGCCGGCGAGATCACCCGCGAGCGCCGCGGCCTCAACGGCTTTGGCTTTGACCCGGTGATGTACATCCCCGCTTTTGGGAAGACCTTCGCCGAGCTGCCCGTGGAGGTGAAGAACGCCCACAGCCACCGGGGCCTGGCGGCCCGGCAAATGGTGGAGCTGATCCGTGAGCGCTGGGCCTGAGCGCGTCGCCATGCAAGACCTGCAGCACTACATGCGGCCCGGCACGCTCAGCCTGGGGGCGCTGCCCCCGCTGTCGCTCTACGTGCACCTGCCCTGGTGCCTGAAAAAGTGCCCCTACTGCGATTTCAATTCGCACGAGATGGCCACCGGCGAGCCCCCCGAGCAGGCCTACCTCGATGCGCTCATGGCCGACCTCGATGCCGCCCTGCCCCTGGTGTGGGGCCGGCCAGTGCACAGCATCTTCATTGGCGGCGGCACGCCCAGCCTGTTCTCACCTCAGGCCATCGACCGGCTGCTGGCCGATCTGCGGGCCCGGCTCAAGCTCTCGCCTGACTGCGAGGTCACGCTCGAGGCCAACCCCGGCACTTTCGAGAAAGACCGCTTTCGCGCCTTCCGCCGGGCCGGCGTGACCCGGCTGTCACTGGGCGTGCAGAGCTTTGACGACAGCCAGCTTCGCACCCTGGGCCGCGTGCATGACCGCGCCCAGGCCCTGGCCGCCGCACGCGAGGCCGCCGAGTGCTTTGACACCTTCAACCTCGACCTCATGTACGCCCTGCCGGGCCAGGACCTGGCGGGCCTGGAGGCTGACCTCGGCGAGGCCCTGAGCCTCAAGCCGCCGCACCTGTCGATCTACCACCTCACCATCGAGCCCAACACCTACTTCGCCAAGTTCCCGCCGGCCATCCCGGAAGACGACCAGGCCTATGACATGCTCGACCGCCTGGTGGCCCGCACCGCCGAGGTGGGGCTCGAGCGTTACGAGGTCTCGGCTTTTGCCCGGCCGGGCCACCGCTGTTGGCACAACCTCAATTACTGGCGCTTCGGCGACTACCTGGGCATTGGCGCGGGCGCGCATTCCAAGCTCAGCTTTGCCCACCGTGTGCTGCGCCAGGTGCGCGTGCGTGAGCCTAGGCTCTACATGGAGCGGGCCCAGGCAGGGCAGGCCCTGGCGCAGGAGCAGGAGATCGGCCGCGCCGATCTGCCCTTTGAATTTGTGCTCAACGCCCTGCGCCTGCCCGAGGGCTTTGCCCTGCAGGACTTCAGCGAGCGCACGGGCCTGCCTCTGTCGGCCCTGCAGCCGGGCCTGGAGCAAGCTGAGGCGCAAGGCCTGATTGAGCGCGACCTCGTGCGGGTGCGGCCCTCGGCGCGCGGTTTCGATTTCCTGAACGACCTGCAGGCCCTGTTCCTGCAGAGCTAAGAGACACACCATGGACAACACCTCCTGGGGCATCCTGCTGGGCACGGGCCTGGCCAGTTTTCTCATCGGCCACTTCCTGCGCCGCCTCTGGCTGCGCCGGCGCAATCAAAAGGCCCAGGCCCTGCTGCACGAGATGCAGGTGCTGGCCCGACAGCGCCAGCAAAATGAGCCCCCCGCACTCAACAAGGCCAAGCGCCGCCGCCAGCAGCGAGCGTCTAAGCATTAAGGCTGAGCTGCAGCACCGCGCCCACGGATGCGTTACGCTTGGTTACGGTAACAATTCGTTGCCTGCAGATAAACTCATTTAACGAGCTCAGGCGTGTCGCCCGGGCCGTTAATGCTCCTGCCTTGGAGGAGCTGGGTGTCACTGCATGAGCTTTTCAACCCGCCAGGCTTGCATGGACAGGCGCCGTGCCCTGGCTGGACTTACCGGCCTGGCTTGGGGCAGTTCCCAGGCTCAGCCTGCGGCGCCATCGCCAAGCGAGCGGGCCGCCCCGGTGCTCATCGGTCTGGATGGAGAGTTCGGACTGGCCAACAGCACCTCGGCCCAGGCGGTGGAGCTGGGTGCGCGTATCGCGCTCGCTGAGATCAACCGCGCCGGCGGCGTACTCGATGGCCGCCGCCTGGACGTGGTGACACGCGACCACCGGTCTATCGCCGCCCGCGGCATCCGCAACATCCGTGAGTTCGCCGCCATGCCGGAGCTGGTGGCGGTGCTCGGCGGGCGCTTCAGTCCTGTGGTTATCGAGCAGTTGCCCCTGCTGCGCGAGGCCCAACTGCCCTTCATGGCCGTCTGGTCCTCTGCCGACGCCATTGTGGACAACGGCAGCAGACCGAACTACGTTTTTCGAGTGTCCTTGCGCGACAGCCTGGCCATGCCCTTCATGCTTGAGACGGCGGCCAAGCGGGGCCTCTCGCGCGTGGGCCTGCTGCTGACCAACACCTCCTGGGGTCGCAGCAACCTCGCCGCCGCCGACCGCTATGTCGCACGCGTGGCCTCGCCCCGCATCACCGACGTGGCCTCGTACAACTGGCAAGAGCCCTCCCTGCTGGACCGCTATCTCAAGCTCATCGATGGTGGCGC